>CAZOMW010000058.1:0-10200 GCA_964581135.1 uncultured Oscillospiraceae bacterium | reverse complement strand
TTACATTGTCTTTAGTTGAATCAGGTTCTGATCTTACGTTTACCGAACTGGCACTTATCTTGCCGGTACGGCCTGTAAACTCGTCGGCAACTATAGCCGCTGAAAAATTAAAGATACCAATTTGGCCGACTGCCAGTGTGATAACCAGCAAAAAGATGAGCAGGCGCAGACGTTTTTTGTTTCGTAGGTGATGAGTCAATTCCAGTTGTAAAAGCAAAAGTATGCCCACCTTTCTCGATTAATAGAGATAAACGTTAACATGATAGCACGAATCTGCTAATACAAAGTTACAGCCAGTTTCCAATTGGATGAAATCAGTCAGCATGAACTTCAGCCGTTAATCTCAGTCACCGTTAACGTATGATCATAGTAGGTAAAGTATGATTCTCGTCGGGGTTAACGAATGATTTTTAGTCGTAGTAATCGCAAGATTTTAGCCGTAGTTATCGTATGATTTTTGTCGGGGTATCAGGCAACGCTGCCGGCCTGGCGGGCATCCCCTGGAACACCGGTATTCGAAACGTGAAGGCCTGGTCCAGCAGACCTGCATCGTGATAAGAGCTTTGAGTGCGTCGACCTTCCGCCCAGGCCATTTGAATATTCTGTGCATATTGGTGCGTATACAATTCGGGCGATACCAGGTCAAATTTTTGCAGGTAAAGTGTATCCTGACCAATGCCCACATATCGTTCGCTGATCCAGATGGCACCGCCGGTTATGGCTTTTGCCGGCGACAGCCAGGGGAGCAGATATTTTTCTTCTTCCGGTGTGATCAATTGTTGATCAGGCTCTCTGCCGTACAAAGCATAGCTGGCACCATTTATCTGCGCTCCGTTTGGAACCGAGGGGTTTGGAGTTGAACCAATATTATAAAAGTTATAGACCCCTTCATAGCCAGGCAGGTTTCCGAAAGCCAAGGGTGATTCACCATTACGGCCCATTTCCTGCACAATCCTCGAAGCCAGAAACAATGGACTGATGTCAGCAGTCTCGCCCGCCTCCAGCAACAGACGGTCGTATTCCAGATTATCCGGATTAAGCTCGGAGTCAGGGGCCATGAAGCTGTTGACCAGCACAGCGCCGATACCCTCTTTTGTATGAGCCTGTGGTTGAAAACGCAATAGTTCAAACTGGAAAATATCGCGTTCATTAATGAAATTACGTGGATCGGCAAAATGCGAAATGACTTCAGGCATTGCCGCTTTCCAGCTGCGGCCGTCGTACACCGGGCTATCCGGCTTAACCCAGCTGGCTGGCACTGCGTCTGCTTCCACTAAACTGCGATCCCTGAAATCCTGAGCAGCTGCAAATTCTGCAAAATCAATATTTGTCTGATCAGCAACAAAATTATAATTTGGCTGTTGAATATGCAACAAATAAAGCGGTGAACGGTAACTCAGCGGAAAGGCTTCTAAAAGCCGATGATAACCATCTTCGGCCACAGAAGGCAGAATATGAACCTGATAGCTGTTGTTCTCACCGAGCCCGTTACTCAACCCAATTTCAAACACACTTTCAGCAGTCAGCTCCGGCAGGGTTAAAGATAATCCGGCAGTTTCTGCTACGTCAGCAATCGTGACATTACCAGACTTTACCTGCGCTTTTACCCGGGCAAAGCTGCCCTCACGCGCCTGCAGCTGCAGTGTCAGCTGGCCACTGTCTGCAGGCAGATACAGGCCGAAAGCATTGGTTTCCGGATCAAATTCAGGAAAATAATCTATACTTCCCTGACCGGTTTTAATTGCCAGCTGCGCTAAGCGGGCCGAAAATTCAACGATATCAAGCTCAGATGCCGGTAAGCTCTGCTGATTACCCGTTTTGTCCTGCACTCTAAGCTCTGTTGCCTCCACTGCGGACGATGTCAGTACAGCATAGACCTCGTCAGGATTACCCGCCCTGGTTGCTGCCCGACCAGCCTGGATCAAAGTAAATCGCGACGCCCAGGCAGGCAGACCGCTGAAATCAACTGGTTTCTGTTGTCCGGGGGCGGTATCGGCTGATATCGCCGCAGCTTTGCCGCTCATGTCTTTTTCACCAATCCGGGCATAAGCCACCAGATCCTGCTCGGGCACATCAGGTTCGAGCGCTGCCAGCGCCCGCAATCCTTCCCAGCGCTTATCCGGATTATCGGAATAGGCGATGCGTTCGCCGGCCAGGTTAAATAGTTCTGTTGTTATCGGTACCCCCGGATTAGCAGCAGTTAGTTCATATAACCAACCTTGTTCTGTTTGCCGCGGATAAACCTCAATAAAGCGAGCCTCTGTCCCGCTTTCCGCAACTGAATCAACTAATTGAGCCGTTGCCAGACTAAGCTCTTTAACCATGCCATAGGCCATTTTCTCAATTTGAGGAACTTCGAGACGCCCCAGGCCGACATAACGACCTCGGCCGTCATTGGCCAGTGCCAGAATTTCAGTTTCATACAAGCCCGGGTTCCAGGTTCTGACATCAAGCTGCAGATTTATCGCGGCAGTTTCATTAGTAAAAGCTTCTATGTAGGTGGCAGCTGCGACTTTATTCTCAACCTGCAGAAAGGCTCTGTACTTCAGGCTTTCATTAGCCACAGGTGATCCCGAAGCCAATGCTGCTGTAGCTTCCTTGCTTGTCTTTGCAGCTGCAGCCTTCTGCACACTCCCGGTGAGCTGCCGGCGACCGAAGATAACTGTTTCGCTTCCGGGCGGCAGGGCATCAAGTTCCAGGGAAACAAGCGCGCTGTCAGGTGCGGCTGCGCCTGGAACCGCTGCTACTGGGGCCGCTAAACCGGCTTGGTCATCAATACGGACAAGACCGCTGACCAGCCATTCACTTGGCACTGCAAAACCGGCCTGCTCCAGTGCCTGAGCCAACCAGACGATTCTGTTCTGGCCGGCAGCAAAGGACGGCGGCTGAGTGACAACAGCCGTTGCCGGTAAACCTGGTGCCGGCATTTCCAGGCGTGCAGCCAGGATAATATTCCAAAAATCACTGCTGAATTCGGCGTCATCTTTTTGCTGACGCAGATATGCAGGTGATGTGGCCAGTCGTTGGAGAAAGATACCCGGAGCATCAGAATCTGATTGCACCAGATTAAGCCATACTGAGTCCTTAAAGGCCACCGGCTCCGACAATGAGCCGCTGCCGGAGTTTGCCGGCCGCTTATCTGAGTTTGTCAGTTCTTCTGAGTTTGCCGGTTTTTCTCGCAGCAGCGCTTCAGCCTCTGTCAGCATCTTTTCAGCCGCAGTAGCCGAAAGTCGGCCATGCACGGGTTGCTGACCGGTCGGATCCGTTCCGTAGAGCGAGGTCTGGCTGCTGAAACGTGAAACTAACAGTGCGGCAGCTATTCCAACCAACAACAAAAGGCCGAGCGCAAAAATTTCCAGATGTATTTTTATTCGCATGAATCTTGCAGAATTGTTTTCTGGTCGCCGGGGACGATGCCGCCCATGCCGTCAAGTTCATCAAGTGTTAATGAGAAACTGGAAACGAAATCGCGCATGAAGTGCCGTACCTCCGGCAGATCCATAGATTCAATCTTTGCCAGTGTCGACTGACGGGCCAGCTTAAACTCGTTGTTGCCGGCCTTTTCTTCCTCAACGCATTTCAGGTAGGCACAGATTCGATCAGCAGCTTTTACCAGCCGCATGGCTTCGGCATTTTCCTGAACAGCAAGATCAGGCGCCAGAATAAGTCTGTATTCTGCTGCCAGATCAGCGGGCAGCAGACTGAGCAGACGCTCACTCGCCATGGCCTCAACCGAGTGGTAAGCGTCACGGATTTCAGGGTTGTTATATTTTACCGGGGTGGGCAGATCACCGGTCAGGATTTCGCCGGCATCATGATAAACAGCTAACAGTGCCACCTGCTCGGGGCGGAGGCTTAGCCGGTTCTCAGCATAGTATCTGCTGCGGATAACTGCCAGAGCATGAGCGACGATTGCGACCTGTAAGGAATGCTCCATGATGTTTTCGGGAAACGTATTTCGCATCAAACCCCAGCGGTTTATATAGCGCATACGGCTGATCATGGCAAAAAAGTGATGTTGCATTAGTAATCCTCCATTCGGAGCTTCTGTCAGAACCAGTAGATATCCTCAAAGCAGCGGGTGGCATAAGTATCTGTCATCCCGGCAATATAATCGGTAACGATTTGAGCATTCGGTTCTTCGGCAGGGTAATTCCGGTCGTTCATGTATTTGAACAGCCCCTGATAGACGCGGTTCTTGCTGCTGCTGAGGCGCTCGCGGTCGTCCAGAGCAAGCAGCAGAGCTTCAAACAGCCCTTCCAGCACATTAGCTACCATGGTTTCATAGCGTTTAACCTTCTCGGAGCGGTAAATCCGGTTAACATTGGCCTCGAGCAGTTGCTGCATCAGCTCGCCGCGTTCCTCGCTGAGGATTATGGCATCTTTATTATGGCTGTTTTCAATAATGTCCGTTACCAGCGTATTTATAATCTGGCCGTTGGTGCGACCAAGTGCAGTCTGGATGGCGGGTGGAATATCACCGAATTCCATAATACCGGCCCGGGCAGCGTCTTCAATATCCCGGCCGACATAGGCGACTTTATCGGCAATCCGAACAACACAGGCCTCAAGTGTTGCCGGCATACTGCTGCCGGCCAGAGAGCTGCCGAGACTGTCTGTTGGTTTGTCGCGATCCGGCACCAGGAAATATTCATCGTAAGTTTCGCCGCAATGATTACTGATTCCGTCTCGAACTTCAAAGCTGAGATTCAACCCCTGATGCTTGCCATGACGCCTGGCAAGCTGATCAACTACGCGCAGTCCGTGGCGTTCATGCTGAAAAATCCGATCCGGAACAGAAGCTTTCAGACAGCTGTTCAGCGTCTTTTCACCTGTATGGCCGAAAGGAGCATGGCCGAGATCATGGCCAAGGGCTATTGCTTCTATCAGGTCGCCGTTGAGATTCAGCGCGCGTCCGATAGTGTTGGCAATGTAATTGACCTGAATTACGTGCTCCATTCTGGTGCAGATATGATCATTCTGCGGATCAAAGAAAACCTGCGTTTTGTGACGCAGGCGCCGGAATTCCAACGAATAAATAATTCTGCCGGCATCGCGTTCAAAAACCGTACGAACAGTGCAGGGTTCGTCCGGCAACAGACGGCCGCGCGAATCAACGCTCCGGCAGGCATATGGACTCAGCAGTTTTTCATGCTCTTCACGAAGTTCCCGCGGCAACATGCGCTTCCCTCCTTGAACTCTCTGGTTCATTCAGCTGATTGATATTCAGGTATCTGATGTAGCGGCCAGTTGCTTTCAGCGTCTGGTCAGACGCCCCAGCAAAGTGCGGCGAACCCGGATCGCTCCGGTCGGGCAGACCTCCTGACAGCAGTAACAGCGGATGCAGCGGCCGTAATCGTACCTTGGTGCCTGATCACGGCGTTTTTGAAATACAGCTGATTCCGGCAGTGGGCAGGCTCTGGTACAAAGGCCGCAGTGGTTGCATTTTTCGGCCAAAATATAAGGGCGGTCCAAAAGTAACCTTTTGGCAAGGGGTCCGCCGAAACGTGATAATACCCCCATTATTGAAGTGTGCCCAAAACGCGTGTCAAACTCCGGCATGCAGAGCTCAGCGGCGAAATCGGCAGCCCGGCCCCGTCGTTCGCGGTCAGCAGCAGCCTGCCCATCCCGCAGGTCATATAAGATCGCAGAGGCCGCAGCCAGATCCATACTGCCCAGTCCGGATAAATCGCCCAGACGGACAGCTTCAATTTTATCCGGTTCAAGTCCGATTATGCCGGCAGCGAAGGCATCCATCAGCACCGGGTCGCGCGCCACTAACAATAAACCGGTAAAACGCGGTTTCCCGTTACGAGGACCATTGCCTTCCATACTGACAATCGCGTCCATGATAAATAAGCGGGGCTGCACATAACGGTTGATATCTACCAGCATCTGAGAAAAATTGCTGACTTCCGGGAACTGAACATGATGCTTCGCTTTGCGCTGACCGGGAATAACACCGAAGGTATTTTTTATGGCTCCGGTCATACCGGTCAGGGCGTGAGTTTTCAGTTTGCAGAGGCTGACAATGCCGTCGGCCGTGGCTGCACCGGCTGCCAGCGAAAAATGCCGCAGCATGATGCCGTCGCTGAATTCAATATCAACAGCGTTGGTAAAATCAGCGGCTTCTACTCCCGTTTCTGCAGCAACAGCTGCTAGACCGCTTTTACTCAGTGCGCGCTCGGGAGTATCTACCGCTGGTGAATCACCAACGCTAAGCTTCAGTCCTAAAGGCTGCAGATTCTGAACAAGTCCGCGGAAAACCGCCGGATGCGGGGTTACAGCTAAATCGGGCGTAACCGCGGACAGAAGATTCGGTTTTATCAGAATTCTTTCGCCGGCGCTGAACGCTGTCGGCACTTTCAGTGCTTCAAAAGCCAGATGCAGGCCTGAGCGGATCTGGGCCGGAATATAGTCATCGCAACGGATTATTACGAGTTGTGTCATTGGAAGCTCCTGTTGCCGGGCTTTTTCGCAATTATAGCATAGCAGCTACACCAGTTCGAGCGGTGCCTGGCGGGCCATCATACGCTTTATACCGGCGGCCTCGAAACGGATAGTCAAAATTGCGTCACCGGCGACGGGGTCAACCGACTGTACTTTACCGGTACCGAAACGTGCGTGCCTGACGGTGTCGCCTTTGCGAACCAGGTTCGGATCAAGGCCCTTGCGGCTCTTACCGGCAGAGGCGGCTGCGGTCGTTTCGCCAGAGGGTTTACCGGCTGTTCCGCTGCCGGTAAAGCTTTCCAGACCGGCAAAATCACGGGTAGCCTTGCGGCCGCCGAAAGCGCTGCTCTGCGTTGCGCTGCCGCCATCTCCGGTCTGGCCGTTTCGGCTTTCCTGGCGCGGACCGCCCAGTTCATCTACATAGGTACTGGGAATGTCACAGATAAAACGTGATACCGGCATCATCTGGGTTTGCCCGAAAAGCAGTCGAGTGCGAGCGGTTGTTATATACAGCCGTTCACGGGCGCGGGTAATCGCGACATAAGCAAGTCGCCTTTCTTCCTCGAGCTCAGATTCGCTTCCCAGGGAGCGGTAGCCGGGAAATATTCCTTCCTCTGCCCCGACAAGAAACACAGTTTTGAACTCAAGCCCCTTGGCACTGTGAATTGTCATCAGCCGCACGTAGTCATTATCGTCATCATCTACATCTATTTCCGAAAAAAGCGCTGCTCTTTCCAAAAAAGCGTTCAGCTGATCAGGCAGTGTTTCGGCCAGCAGATCCTGATCCTCCGGAGCCAGCTCTTCCGCTTCCCCGTCCTCAAGACCATTGCGTAAATCCGCCAGTGTATTGGTAAACTCAAGTGCGTCCGAGAGGAGCTCCTTGAGGTTTTCAACGCGGTCGACAGTTTCTAGGCGTGATTTCTGTTGTTCGTTCAACAGGTCATCAATCAGGCCCGATTCAGATTCCACTACTTCAATGAATTCTGCCAGAGAATATTCTGCCTGCAGCATTTGTCCGCGCATTCCCGCGATCAGTTCAGCAAATCCTTTAAGTTTACCGGCATTTCGTCCCAGCTCAGGCAGTTCAAGTGCCTGCCCACAGACAGCCAGCTTGCTGATTCCCAGCCTGGCAGCGCTTTGACTTACCAGCTCCAGCGTAACATCACCTATCCCGCGCCGTGGCTGGTTGATAATCCGGTCAAAAGACAGATCATCCTCCGGCGTCAGAATCAGACGCAGATAAGCAAGAACATCTTTGATTTCACGCCTGTCAAAGAAGCGTGTGCCGCCGAAAATCCGATAGGGAACACCGCGGTCGCGTAAAGAGAATTCCAGTGAACGTGATAGTGCATTAAGACGGTAGAGAATTGCGATATCGCGGTAAGACTGCTCGCCGCTGCGGTGAAGGCGGGAAATCTCACTGGCGATATAATGGCCTTCCTCGTTGTGATTTTCTGCCCGATAGAAGGTTATTCGTTCGCCGGCATCGGAACTTGTCCAAAGCTGCTTGCGTTTGCGGCCTTTGTTGAAACGGATTACCTCGTTTGCTGCTTCCAGAATAGTTTTTGTCGAACGGTAATTCTGTTCCAGCTTAATGACCTTGCAGGCAGGAAAATCTTTTTCGAAATCCAGTATGTTCTGAATATTAGCGCCGCGAAAACTGTAGATTGACTGATCATCATCACCTACAACGCATAAATTCTTATGGGCGGCAGAGAGCATGCGAATAAGGCGGTATTGAGCATGGTTGGTATCCTGATACTCGTCCACCAGAATGTAACGGAAACGATCCTGATATTCGGTCAGAATATCCTTGTTTTTTTCGAGAAGGCGGACTGCAAATACCAGAATGTCGTCAAAATCCATGCTGTTGCTTTTCAGCAGTTTATCCTGATAAAGCCCATAGACTTCAGCGATACGGCTAAGTCGGTAATCATTGCCGGACTGCCGCTTTGCTTCAGCAGTGTCAACTAATGTATTCTTCCAGCTGCCAATCTGGCCGTGAACACTTTTGGGCTGAAATACCTTTTCGTCGATCCGTAATTCACTTAAACAGGCTCTGACAACCTTGAGCTGATCTTCGCTGTCCACAATTGTGAAGTTACGGTCAAAGCCCAGCCGGTCGGCAAAGCGGCGCAAAACCCGGATCATCATGGCGTGGAATGTACCCACCCACATGGTCAGAACCCGATTACCGATCAGATCCTGTATGCGCGATTTCATTTCAGCGGCTGCTTTATTGGTAAATGTAATTGCCAGGATGCGCGACGGACGCACGCCCAGCACTTGGACAAGCCAGGCGATACGATGCGTGATGACGCGGGTTTTGCCGGAGCCGGCGCCAGCGAGGATCAGCAAGGGGCCCTGATTATGCTTAACTGCTTCAACCTGCTCGGGATTAAGCCCGGCCAGCAGCTGTTCCGGCGTCACCAGTGAACTGTTGCCGGCCTTATCAACCCAGGGATTGCAGACCTGGCCGTTGTTGTCCTCTGTTATCTGTCGGGAATTGTTCTTGTTGTTGTTATCTATTATCTGGTCAAATAAATCCATTCGAGAAGGGTCCTCCTGTATTTGAAAAGCGCACTTATTATTCTACCCTACGCACAGCCTTACGCCAAACAAATCGCAAAGGTTCAGCTTCAGATTAGATGCAGCAATCAAAGCTTTTAATAATGAATAACAGCCGCTTATCTTAGTATATATTCCAAATCAAAAAGGGCGCCCCGCAGGGACGCCCTCTGTCACATTAACGTTATAACAGTCTCAGTAATTCGGTTCCAGCAGGCCGTAGTTGCCGTCATGGCGTTTATAAACAGCGCAGACCTTGTCTGTTTCTGTGTCCAGGAAAAGCAGGAAACTATGACCCAGCATTTCCATTTGAATTACAGCTTCTTCCGAATCCATCGGGATCAGATCAAAGGTTTTACGGCGCATAATGCGGCCTTCAAACGGTTCTTCTTCAACCGGCAGAGGCGCGGTCTTCAGCTGCTCCTTCTGCTTGGCATAGTCATTGATTTTCTTTTCAATCCGGGTTTTATATTTCCGGATCTGACCTTCCAGAACTTCTACTGTCTGATCAAGCGCTGTAAAGGCATCTTCAGCATGGGTTTCAGCGCGATAATAGTGGTTTCTGATTTTGAGCGTGACTTCAATGCGTTTTCGATCTTTTTCTGGTACGACTTTGACATTGGCGACGGCTTCATCTCCGAAGATTCTGTTGAATTTCCCCAATTTGTCTTCGATGCGTGACTGAAGCTCGGGACTGACTTTCATGCCTTTGCCACTGATGTTGATGATCATGTCGACCGCTCCCTTCATATCTGTTCTTGGTATCCGGTGTCAGGAATATATATTAATTATACCGGAACAGGTGCTTGCCTGCACGCTGAAAGATACGTAATTGCAGTTATATTTGTGATATTATTGTTAATCGAAAAGCCCCTCACCTTTGTCGGTGAAGGGCTCAGCTTTTTTATCAACTCAGATTCTAAATCAACTCAGATTCTAAACAGATTTAAATTAAATTTTGCCGTCTTTTTTGCCCATGAAGCGCAGCAGGTCGACAACACGGTGTGAATAACCCCATTCGTTGTCATACCAGGAGACGATCTTGAAGAAACGTTTTTCGCCCTTCAGGTTGTTCTGTAAAGTTGCCAGTGAATCGTAGATCGAAGAACGCGGGTCATGGATGAAGTCGGTTGAAACCATTTCTTCATTCGTATATCCGAGAATATCTTTCAGATAGGTTTC
>CAZOMW010000057.1:0-10356 GCA_964581135.1 uncultured Oscillospiraceae bacterium | reverse complement strand
TATTGCCCGCTCAATGCATGCTTCACTTAGCAATATGGCACAGCTGACACTCAATGCCAGCTTCGATGCCACAGAAATCATGGCTTTGCGTAAGCGCCTGAAAAAGGCCGGCGAACAGGGACTGACCGCTGAAGCGGGCTTTGCCCTGGCTGAAAACGTACCGACTCTTAATGATCTTATCGTATACGCAGCCAGCAGGGTAATAAAGCGTCATCCCGCCTGCAACGCGCATTACGATGATACTAAGATGACCTTCTTCCGCCATGTTCACATGGGTGTAGCCGTTGATACTTCTCGCGGCCTTATGGTACCTACCGTCTTCAACAGCGATGAACTGAGTGTGACCGAAATTTCAGCTGCGATTAAACAGCTGGCTGCTGATTGCCAGACGGGTACAATTAATCCCGACCTGCTGCAGGGCGGTACCTTCACGATTACAAACCTGGGGACACTCGGAATCGAAAGCTTTACCCCTGTAATCAATCCGCCGCAAACCTGTATCCTCGGCGTCAATACCATTGAAACCAAGGTCCGCGAAGTCAACGGTGAGCTCAAAGCCTATCCGTCCATGGGACTTTCGCTGACCTTTGATCATCGTGCTGTAGACGGTGCTCCGGCAGGACGTTTCCTTAAAGATCTGAAGACGGCGCTCGAGAATATCTCGCTGCTGCTGATGTCGTAAGGAGGAGAGCAGATGTTTGATCTTATTGTTCTGGGCGGTGGTCCCGGCGGCTACCTGGCAGCCGAACGCGCCGGAGGCGCCGGACTTTCTGTCCTGCTGATTGAAAAGAAAAATATCGGCGGTGTTTGTCTGAACGAAGGCTGTGTACCTTCAAAAGCGCTTCTGAACAGTGCAAAAATGTTTGACCATGCGGCTAATGGCGAAAAATTCGGTGTTTTCGCCGATAACGCCCGCATTGATCAGGCAACGGTTGTAAAACGTAAGGACAGAGTTGTAAAAAGACTTGTCGGCGGTGTCCGCAACACCCTTAAGAAAAATGATGTAGCAATTGCTGAAGGCTTCGGTACGATTATCGGTCGTGAAAACGGGATCATAAAAGTATCTGTAGGAACCACAAAAGACGCAGTTGAGAATACTGTCTACGAAGGCAGACAGTTAATAATTGCCACCGGTTCTGAAGCCATTATACCGCCTATTCCCGGCGTCAAAGAAGGTCTTGAAGAAGGTACGGTACTGACAAACCGCGAAATTCTCGACTTGAAAGAAATACCTGAAACTCTTGTAGTTGTCGGCGGCGGTGTTATCGGCCTCGAAATGGCTGCATACTACAACGCAGTCGGCAGTAAAGTGACTGTCATCGAAATGCTTGATCATATCGCCGGCGCCGCGGATCGCGAGCTGGTTACAATCCTGCAGAAGAACTTTGAGAAAAAGGGTATTACCTTCCACCTCAATAGTCAGGTAACAGCAGTCGACAACGGTGTAGTTACATTCCGGGGGCCGGATGGCGCTGAGCAGAAAGCTGCCGCTGCCAAGGTACTGTTAAGTGTCGGTCGTCGTGCCGTTACCAAAGGTTTCGGGCTCGAGAACCTGGGTGTCCTGACTGAACGCGGCCATATTGTCACCGATAATGTCGGCCTGACAAACGTCCCTGGAGTTTATGCGGTCGGCGATGTCAATGGAGTCTGGATGCTGGCGCACGCTGCCTATCGCGAGGCGGAAGTTGCCGTTAACACAATTCTGGGCAAAAAAGACCAGATGCGCTATAGCGCAATGCCCTCGGTCATTTATACAAACCCTGAAATGGCGTTTGTAGGCGAAACAGAAGAAACCTGCTGTGAAAAAGGCATTTCCTACGACAAGGTCATGATTCCCATGGGTTTCAGCGGCCGTTACCTTGCTGAAAGCGATGAAAGCGATGGCGTAATAAAGCTGCTGATCGACTCGGTGCACAAGCGCCTGATTGGCTGCCATATGATCGGTCTATATGCATCGGAAATTATTATTGCCGCCGGCATGCTGGTCGAGACTGAGATGCGGATCGACGATATTAAGGAATTTATCTTCCCGCATCCTACTGTCGCAGAAATTATCCGGGAAGCGATTTTCCAGTATAACGGCTGATCAACCGCGATGAACAAAAGCTGAATAACCTGAATTTTATGAAACATTTTAAGCGCTGTCTGGCGCAAATTTAACCGGAGGAGACAAAATGGCCAAGCAATTACCTATTGATCCAAAAGACGTAAGAAAGTCCGGCTGGATCAAGTTCCAGGATATTCCTGTGAACCAGTACCAAAAAACAGCTGCCGATGAAAAGAAAAAGTACAGCAAGGACGATTTTCTGCGCATCTACCGTGACATGCGGATGATCCGTGAATTCGAAACGATGCTGAACTCGATCAAAACAACTAATAATTACAATGGTTTGGAATACAACAATCCAGGCCCGGCACATCTGTCACTTGGTCAGGAAGCCGCCGCTGTCGGTCAGGCATTCCTGCTGACCAGAGATGACGTGATTTTCGGCTCACACCGCAGCCACGGCGAAATTATCGCTAAAGGCATGTCTGCTATCGAAAAGCTTTCTGATCAGGAACTGCTCGATATTATGGAAAATTTCCTTGGCGGTGTCACCTGGAAGGTAGTTGAAGAGGCCAACAAGGGTAAAGGCCGGACTGTAAAGGAACTGGCAATTGACTTCCTGATATACGGCGCTCTGGCGGAAATTTTCGCCAAGGATACCGGTTTCCATCGCGGCCTCGGCGGCTCAATGCATGCCTTCTTCCAGCCTTTCGGCATCTATCCGAACAACGCGATTGTCGGCGGTTCCGGCGACATTTCTGTCGGCGGCGCTCTTTATAAGAAAGTAAACCGCAAACCCGGTATTGTTATCTGCAATATCGGTGACGGCGCAACAGCCCGCGGCCCCGTCTGGGAAGGCATGACTCTCGCGGCGATGGATCAGTACCGTACACTTTGGGAAGGTGACATGAAGGGCGGCCTGCCTATCCTGTTCAATATCATGAACAACCAGTATGCTATGGGCGGTCAAACCTGTGGTGAAACAATGGGTTATGACATGGTTGCCCGCATCGGCGCCGGCGTTAACCCCGAGCAGATGCACGCTGAGCGGATTGACGGCTATAACCCGCTCGCAGTTATTGATGCCATGGAACGCAAACTTGAAATCCTGCGTGATAAACGCGGCCCGGTTCTGCTGGATACACTCACCTATCGCTTCAGCGGTCATTCACCGTCCGATGCCGACAGCTACCGCACACCGGAGGAAAAAGAACTCTGGCAGAATGTTGACTCGATTACTGCTTTCAAAACAGAAGTAATTGATGCCGGCATTGCTAAAGAAGCCGACTTTAATGCGCTGGACGAATTCGTTGTCCGCACGGTTACACAGGCTGTAAGCCTGGCGATTGATCCGGTTGTTTCCCCCCGCATGAATCTTTCAACAGAACCGGACGCAATCGAAAAGTTAATGCTTTCAAACCAGAGCGTTCCGAAAATGGAAGATCGTGAACCTGATATGCTGCAGAAGCGTGAGGATAACCCGCGCGTGAAACAGATTGCGAAGAAGGAACGTTTCCATATTGACGCCGATGGCAACAAGGTTTCCAAAAACAAGGTTTATCAGTTGCGTGATGCTCTGTTTGAGCCGATCCTCGACAAATTCTATGAAGATCCTACTCTTATTGCTTATGGTGAGGAAAACCGCGACTGGGGCGGCGCCTTTGCTGTCTACCGCGGCCTGACTGAAGCAGTTCCTTATCACCGTCTGTTTAACACCCCGATTGCTGAAGGCGCCATTGTCGGTTCCGCGGTTGGTTATGCAATGAGCGGCGGTCGTGCCATTGTTGAGCTGATGTACGCAGACTTCCTGGGCTGTGCCGGTGACGAGGTTCTAAACCAGATGCCTAAATGGCAGGCGATGTCTGCCGGTATTCTGAAAATGCCGATAGTGCTTCGTGTTTCTGTCGGCTCCAAGTATGGCGCTCAGCATTCTCAGGACTGGACTTCGCTTTGCACCCATATCCCGGGCCTGAAGGTAGTATTCCCGGCTACGCCTTACGACGCCAAAGGTCTGATGACAGCGGCTCTGAACGGCACCGACCCGGTAGTGTTCTTTGAAAGCCAGCGGATCTACGATGTCGCCGAGCAGTTCCATGAAGGCGGCGTGCCGGTAGAAAGCTACGAAGTCGCCATCGGTGAACCCGATGTCAAGAAAACCGGTAAGGATCTGACGATTCTCTCCATCGGTGCAACTTTGTATCGTGCCCTGGAAGCAGCCGAAATTTTTGAAAAGGAATACGGTGTCAGTGTTGAAATCATCGACGCCCGCTCGCTCGTACCGTTTAACTATGCTCCGGTTGTCGAATCAGTCAAAAAGACAGGCAAGATTATCGTTACAGGCGATGCCTGCGAACGTGGTTCGTACCTTAATGAGCTGGCCCGGAACATCAGCGACCTCTGCTTTGACAGCCTTGACGCTCCGGTTATAGTACTTGGTTCACGTAACTGGATAACACCGGCCTTTGAGTTTGAACACGAGTTCTTCCCGCAGCCGGACTGGTTCATCGACGTTTACCACGAGCGCATTCAGCCGCTTAAGGGCCATGTTGCCGCCCGCAGTTTCACTGATGTGGAAATTATGCGTCGCGCCCGCCTTGGTGTATAAGCAAATCTGATTGTAAATTGAAATATCACCCGTATTGCCAATGGCTGTCTCGAGAACACGAGGCAGCCATTGGTTTTTCAGTGAACCTGCAAAACCCGCTACTGCCTTTATTTAAAGCAATAACGGATTTAAAACAGATTTAAATATGTAACTGAGTCTTGGATCGGGTGTTGCTGTGACATTTTCGGTTGCACGGATCAGGCATCGAGCAGACCTGCGAGATAACTGTTAAGTCGCTCAATAACATGCTCGTCGCCTACCAGCAATAAGCGATCATTTTCAGTAAAGACATAATAAGGTCCGGGTGACAAAATCAGCTCGCCTTGATGTAATACAGCAATTATTGTAGCGCCTGTATTGTGCCAGAAATCGCAGTCAGCGATTGACTTGCCGACAATATGTGAATCTGAAGGGACATCAACTTCAACAGGATTAACCAGATCCCCGCGGCGATACTTATAAAGATCGATAAGCCGGTTTGTCAGGCTGCGGATTTCTTCCTGCAGTTTCTGTTCCTGCTCGACCAGTGCGTCAAGTTGCCGACGCAGGCCCGCTACCATTTTGTCTTCTTTGAAACCAAGCACAAAATTATGAGCCCGCTCTCTGCTTTCAACAATTATGCCGCTGCCAGCAGTTACCGAAACAACGCCTTTGTCCTGTAAAAGCGACATCGAGCGGCGGATTGTTTCCGGCGAAACCTGATACTCAGAGCTCAGAACAGAACGCCCTCTTAAACGTTTACCGACTGGCAGCTGGCCGGCGGCAATACGCTCGGCAACATCGACTGCGATTGTAAGGTAACGCGGCAGGGAAATCTTATCGTAGTTTTGGGGCATATACGCTACCTGCCTAAAATGAAATATCTATTTCCAGACTGGTATCAGCGGCAATGGCGTCAAAAGTAGCGCCGAAGATCGCGATGCCCTCGTCCAGTTGGTCATTTGTGTGAGTAGCAGTGTAGCTGGTACGCAGCAAACAGGATTCCTCTGGAACTGCAGGCGGTAATACCGGATTAACATAAACGCCGTTATCCAGCAAAGCCCTGGCAGTATAAAGCGTCCGTCCGATTGTGCCTGTCAGAACAGGTACGATCGGCACCAGATCATTGCCGCTTTCACGTACATGCACATTTTCCAGGCTCTGGAGTCCCTTTTTCATGTAGGCAGCAATTTCGTTCAAGCGTCGAACCCGCTGAGGTTCATTTTCCAGAATCCGCAGCGATTCCCGGGCGGCAGCTATCTGAGCTGGTGGAATGCTGGCGCTGAAGATAAACGGACGTGCCGTGTGTTTAATATAGTTAATTACTGATTCGCTAGCCGCGATGCAACCTCCCAATGAAGCAAGTGTTTTTGAAAACGTATTCATGATGATATCAACTTCATCAGTAAGGCCGAAATACTCGGCTGTGCCGCGGCCACGCTCGCCCAATACGCCGATAGAGTGGGCATCGTCAACCAGAATTCGCGCCCCGTATTTCCGTGCCAGACGCACAATCCCGGGCAGATCACAGATTTCACCTTCCATGCTGAAAACACCATCAGTGACAATAAGGATGCCGCCTTTTTCATCAGCTGAGCAGTGCTGCAGCAAACGCTCCAGATCCTCCATGTCACTGTGTTTGAATTTATAGGTTTTCGCGAGCGATAGACGGCAGCCGTCGATGATGCTTGCATGATTCATTGAATCGGAAAGTATGTAGTCACTGCGACCGGCAATTGCGGAAATAATCGAAAGATTAGTCTGGAAACCGGTTGATACTACGAGAGCATCTTCTTTTTGTAAAAATTCGGCAAGCGCTTCTTCCAGTTCGCAGTGGATATCCAGAGTTCCGTTGAGAAAACGTGAACCGGAACAGCCGGAACCGTACTTTTCTACCGCCTTAATGGCTGCTTCTTTTACTCTTTCGTCGGAAGTCAGACCAAGATAATTATTTGAACCGAACATCAGGGTTCGTTTGCCTTCCATCAGAACTTCTGTATCCTGTCCGGAATTAAGCATGTGGAAATAAGGATAAAGACCGTATTCTATCGCTGTTTTAACGCGAGTAAAATCGTAGCACTTCTGAAACAGATCCATTTATATGATCCTCCTCCTGATCAGGCTGCTGTTCAATTTCTATCTGGTGGTGATAGTTTGGAAAAACCGGCACAGAGCAGCAAGCCGTTTGAACATACCTATAATAACATAGCGATTCAGGCAATGAAATACAACCGATATGTCTTGTTTACCCGCGAGGTTGGCGCTACAATGGGGGCACAAGTGAGGATGTGGATATTATTGATTCCCGCCTGGCTGGTACTAATTTTCAATACCTGAAGAAAGAGGTAACGAACATGAAAGCAATTGTAGATCGCGATACCTGTATCGGTTGCAGCCTTTGTGCTGAAATCTGCCCCGCCGTTTTTCAGATGGATGACGAAGAGCTTGCTTACGTTATCGTAGATGAAATCCCCGAAGAAGAGGAAAGCTCCGCTCAGGAAGCAGCGGACTCCTGTCCCGTAGAAGCTATTACTATTGAAGACTGAGCAGCGAAAAACAGGAACAGCTACGAGTTGTAGAATCGAACATTAAAGCCTCAAAGTCATCACTTTCAAAGCTAAAATCTATCGAAGTATAAAAGGAACTCTGCTTGCAAAGGTAGAGTTCTTTTTCTGGTTATGCGCCACGTAATGCAATACATTTCTTATTTGAATTAACGTTGGCAGACGGGACAGAAACAGGTCGTTCTGCCGGTTAAGCGGATGCATTCAATTTCTGTGCCGCAATTAACACAAGGCATGCCTTTGCGGCCATAAACACACAAGCTTGCCTGAAACGAGCCTCTGCGATTTTCGCCGTCTACATAATCACGAAAACTTGTCCCGCGCATTTCTATAGCACGGGCAATAACCTCGGGAATGGCCTCAGCAAGACGTGCCAGTTCTTCGCTTGTGATTGAGCCGGCTACGCGGGCAGGGTTGATCCCTGCCCGAAAAAGTATCTCATCAGCATATATATTCCCAAGGCCGGCAATTACCGTCTGGTTCAACAACAGAGATTTTATTGAAGCTCTGGCATGCCTTTTGCAGACTGCTTGCAGATAATCCACGGTAATATTGTCCGCAACTGGTTCGGGCCCCAGGCGATCAAGTCCGGCAAAAGCAGTACCGGCCGGACTTTCACCGGCAGCAAACTGCTGCAGACGGCTAAACCGTCGCACGTCGGTCCAGGAAAGGCAGCCTTCTGGTTCCAGAATAAGTTGAACGTGTGTATGAGTTTCCGGTTCCGGGCAGTTTTTGTGGTATACCAGTTGTCCGGTCATGCGCAGATGCAGCATCAGTCTGCTGTTATCATCCAACAGCAGAATAAGGTACTTGCCGCGACGATCAGCGCCGGTTATAACGCGCCCCTCAAGTCTGGCAGGCGGCGAAAGCAGCACATCGTTACGCCGCGTCAACACTTTAACAATGCGTTTACCGACAATGTGCGGCAGGAGGCTGGTTCTGACTGTTTCAACTTCAGGCAGTTCAGGCATCTTTCTTCTCCGGGTTATCTTCGCAGGCCTCAGCTTCAGCAACATCGTTAATCAACATTCCTGAGTTTAAAACAGGTTCATCACGCCGCAAGGCAGTCCTGCATAGTCTGGCATAAGCACCATCGCGTGCGATCAGTTCCTTATGAGTCCCGGTTTCACGGATCCCTTCTTCGTCGATTACTACAATATTGTCAGCATGACGTACCGTAGTCAGGCGATGTGCTATTACCAGAGTTGTCCGTCCGGCAGCCAGTTTATCCAGCGAGGCTTGAATACGTGATTCGGTTTCTGTATCAAGTGCTGAGGTTGCTTCATCCAGTATGAGTACAGGTGGATTCTTGAGAAAAATCCGGGCGATACTGACACGCTGTTTCTGCCCGCCGGAAAGCTGGATGCCGCGTTCCCCGACCTCAGTGAAATAGCCGTCTGATAAACCGGTAATGAAATCGTGGATCTCAGCCTGGCGGGCTGCTTCGATGATTTCCGCTTCGCTGGCATCAATGCGGCCGTAGCGAATGTTTTCGTAAATGCTGCCGGCAAACAGGAAGACATCCTGCTGCACAATACCAATGCTGGCGCGCAAAGATGCCAGCTTTATTCCCGTAATATCGATACCGTCCAGAGTTATGCGTCCGCTTATAACATCGTAAAACCGCGGAATTAAATGGCAGAGTGTTGTTTTGCCGCCTCCAGAGGGGCCGACCAGAGCCAAAGTAGTGCCGGCAGGGATATCAAGTGAGATATTATTGAGAACCGTCTGCCCTTCTTTGTACGCAAAGCTGACATCTTCGAATTTTATAGCACCATTAACCTTGCCCAGAGTAATAGCATCGGGCGCGTCAACTATTTCCGGTTCCAAGGCCATTAACTCGGAGAAACGACTGAAGCCGGCCATTCCGGCTGAATATTGTTCGACAAAATTCGCCAGCTTCTGAATAGGTGACAGAAACGCGCCTACGTAGAGAGTGAAGGCAACAAGATCCACAAAATCCATTAGCTGACGCTGAATCAGCAGGCCACCGACGCCGATAACGATAACATTAAGAATACCAGTCATCGCGTTCATTATGCTGTGAAAAACCGCCATGGCGTAATAAAAACCACGCTTGGCATTACGGTAGGCGTTGTTGTCTTCCCCGAATTTTTCGATTTCGAATTCTTCATTCGTAAAGGCCTTGGCTACACGGATTCCGGATATGCTGTTTTCGAGCTGGGCGTTCAGAACGCCTGTTTTCTGCTTAACTTCTTTCGAAGCTATGGACATGCTGCGCCTTTGTAAAATTACAAACAGCAGGATCAGCGGAATAGCGGTAAACAGAATTATTGCCAGCCGCCATTGGATTGACATTAAGGCGATAAAACTGCCGACCAGCATCAGCGTCGAGATAAAAAGATCCTCAGGACCGTGATGAGCGAGTTCACTGATTTCAAACAGGTCATTAACAACTCGAGACATAAGCTGACCGGTTCGGGTTTGATCATAAAAGCGATGTGAAAGTGACTGCAGATGCCTGAAAAGGTCACCGCGCATGTCTGCTTCCATCCTTGCCCCCAGCAAATGTCCCCAGTAGGTAATGACAAAATTCATGAAAGTACGAAGAATGTAGAAAATTACAAAGGAGCCGATCAGCAGATAAAACTGCCTGAATAAGCCCTGTGGCAGCAGATCCTGTAAAGCATAGCGAGTGGCCATGGGAAAGGCCAGGTCGATAAGTGAAATTCCGGTTGCACAAAGCAAATCCAGAAGCAGGAGCTTCCGGTGAGGCTTATAGTAAGAAAGGAACAGAGGCAGTGTCGATTTTTGCGGGTTAGTCGAGCCAGGCTCCTGCTGTGCCGCTTCGGCGGTCGTACCCGCTTCGAGTTTGGTTTGCTTCAAATTATTTCCTCCGGGTTATTCTAGTTCGGCCAGCTCCGCCAGCCAGATATCGCTTTGAGCGTCACTGGGCATGCGCCAGTCACCGCGGGGTGAAAGCGATACTGTACCAACTTTGGGGCCATCCGGCTGACAGGAGCGTTTAAATTGATTATTAAAGAAACGCCTGACAAAAATCCGCAGCCAAAGCAGGATGGCAGCATCATCGTATTTATCGGCAAAAGCCTGCCGCGCCAATCGATACACCTTTTTCGGGGACATACCGAACCTGATCAGATAGTAAAGAAAGAAATCATGCAGCTCATATGGCCCGATTA
>CAZOMW010000056.1:0-10600 GCA_964581135.1 uncultured Oscillospiraceae bacterium | reverse complement strand
TACAGCCGCAGCGGTTTTGAGTGGTGCCCAGAGTCGGAATCGAACCAACGACACGGGGATTTTCAGTCCCCTGCTCTACCGACTGAGCTATCTGGGCAAATCACAACCGGTCCTTGCGGACCGGTTATGTGGCGACGCAGAAGGGGCTCGAACCCTCGACCTCCAGCGTGACAGGCTGGCATTCTAACCGACTGAACTACTGCGCCGTATTAATCTTTTGGTGGGAACTACAGGGCTCGAACCTGTGACCCCCTGCTTGTAAGGCAGATGCTCTCCCAGCTGAGCTAAGCTCCCACATAAGGTACATTGAGCGCCCGCAAATTCGTGAGCGCAAGTGAAAGTATACTGGATGAGCAAGCAATTGTCAACTGGATTATGTCTTATGTGTTGTTCGTCAGGGATAATGTCATGGTATAACTCGTCAGCGATAATGTCATGATAAATTACACCTGAATTCTGGGTGCGTTTTCAGCAGACAAACCAAAGCAGCGGCAAGCATTCTCTGTTGTCAAGGCTGCTGTTTCCGCCAGAGACATACCCAGAAGCTCCGCCATTTTTCCGGCAATCAGGCGAAGATGCCGCGGTTCATTGCGTTTGCCCCGGAAAGGTACAGGTGTCAGGTAGGGGCTGTCTGTCTCAATCATAAGCTTTGCCGGTGGACAAGACTTTATTACTTCAAGCGGTTTTCGGGCATTCTTAAAAGTTATCGGCCCGTCAAAACCCAGATAAAATCCCATTGTCAGCAATTCCTGAGCTGTTTCGACACTGCCGGAGTAACAATGAAAAACACCGGGCAAAGTACGCAGACGTCCGACCCGGGAAAAGCTGCGCAGAATGGCAAGACTGTCAGCAGTTGCTTCCCTTTCGTGGATAATCAGCGGCAGGTCGGCAGAAAATGCCAGATCAAGCTGCTGTTCAAAAACCTGTTTCTGCCTGTCTCGAGGCGAAAAGTCATAGTGGTAATCAAGTCCGATCTCTCCGACCGCCAGCAAGGAATCGCGTCGGAGATGGTCCGGCTGCAGATAGCTCTTCAATCGCTCCAGATCTTCACTATTGAAGTCAGCTGCTTCATGCGGATGACAGCCCGCCGAAAAATACAATCCCGGAATTTGTCCGGCCAGTGCCGCCGCCGCATCAGTATCATCAAGGCTGGAAGCAGGCAGTAAAATACGGCTTACTCCCGCTTCCGAAGCCCTGGCAAGCACCTCCGGCAGTTCAGCCGGAGCAAAGGCTGCGTCCTGCAGATGTGCATGACTGTCAAACAATTCAAACTCCGGTTTTAAGTTCGCATTGATTTCTCCTGCAGCTGCCGGATTACTCACAGAAACTGCCGGATTACTCACAGAAACTGCCGTGTTACTCACAGAAACTGCCGGATTAGCAGAACTTTTCATTTCTTAACTGACCTCAGAGCCAGGCGCCACTTGTGAATCAATGGTAACAATGTTAAAACCTTCCTCCGATGAGGCGCTGAGTATCATCCCGTGTGAGAGAATACCACGAATTTTGCGCGGCTTAAGATTGGCAACCAGCACAACCTGTTTGCCGATCAGATCCTCCGGGTCATAGGACGAAGCAATACCCGAGACAACGGTTCGGATCTCCGTGCCGATATCAATTTGTGAAACCAGCAGTCTGTCGGCGCCTTTAACCTTTTCACAGTTTTTTATTGTACCGACAAGCAGCTGCAGTTTAGCGAAGTCATCATATTCAATCAGGGCAACTTCTGTCGCTTGTTCAGCTTCAAAGTCAGCCTGCACTTTTTCTTCTGTTGCAGGTTTGCAGATTTCAGCTTCTGCGATCGATGTTGCTTCAATTCGTTTTTCTTCGTTCTTCTTTTTTTCTCCGTCTGCCGACTTATCTCCGCCAGTCGGTTTCTGATTTTTTTCAGTTTCTGCCTGTGCAGCCGCTTCGGCCTCCAGCTCAGCATCCAGAGCAGCTATTTCCTTGACAATGTCAATTCGCGGAAAAAGCGGTTCGCCTTTCTGAACAGGCCGGTCAGCTGCAAAAAGCCCGTACCGTCGCGCTGCTTCCCAGGTAGTAGCTGAGGCATCGCTGATGCCGAGAGCTTTCCGGATCAGCTCCGGAGTGCGGGGCATAAACGGACTGATCAAGATTGAAATGACGCGGATAGACTCAGCTAGATTGTAGAGAACCATCGCCAGGCGCGGTTTGGCATCCTCATTCTTTGCCAGTAGCCAGGGCGCTGTTTCGTCGATATATTTATTGCTGCGGCCGACTACACGCCAGATATCGCTTAAAGCGGTACTGAACTGCAGTTGATCAAGCGAATTTTCAACCAGATCCGGCAGACCGGCCAGCATCTCCAGCAGATCTTTATCGGCTTCAGCCGCCAGCCTTTCTGTTGGTAAACCCTCCGGGAAATATTTGTCGATCATGGCAACGGTCCTGCTGACCAGATTGCCGAGGTCATTTGCCAGGTCAGCGTTTATCCGGGTGATCAGTGCTTCGTTGGAAAAATTACCGTCTGAGCCGAACGGAACTTCGCGCAGCAAAAAGTAGCGGATAGAGTCAACACCATATTTGTCGCAGAGCTTCACCGGGTCAATCACATTACCCTTTGATTTTGACATTTTCCCTTCCCTGAACAGCAGCCAGCCATGGGCAAAAACCTGCTTCGGCAGCGGCAGATCAAGTGCCATCAGCATCGCCGGCCAGATTATGGTATGGAACCGGACGATTTCTTTGCCGACCAGCTGTACGTCAGCCGGCCAGTAGCGTGCCATGTCGCCGTTCATATCCGGATAACCGAGGGCTGTGATGTAGTTGGAAAGGGCATCTATCCAGACGTAAACAACATGCCTGGGGTCAAAGGGAACCTTGACGCCCCAATCAAAAGACGTACGTGATACACAAAGGTCTTCCAGGCCGGGGCGCAGGAAGTTGTTCAGCATTTCATTCGCCCGGGATTGGGGCTGGACGAAATCGGGGTTTTCTTCCAGAAGCTTAATCAGCGCGTCCTGGTATTTAGAAATCCGGAAGAAATAGGCAGGTTCACTGGTATATTCAACCGGCCGGCCGCAATCGGGGCAATTGCCGTCGACTAGTTGGGTTTCTGTCCAGAAGGACTCGTCCGGCGTACAGTACCAGCCTTCGTAAGAACCAAGGTAAATGTCGCCTTTATCATATAGCTTTTGGAAAATTGCCTGTATTGACTGTTCGTGCTCCTTATCCGTGGTCCGGATAAAGTGATCATAGGAAATATCCAGCAGTTTCCAGAGGTCTTTGATACCGGCAACAATATTATCCACAAACTCCTGAGGAGTTTTGCCGGCTTCCAGGGCCTTTTCCTGAATTTTCTGGCCGTGCTCGTCGGTACCCGTGAGGAACATCACGTCATAGCCGCGCAGCCGCTTGTATCGCGCCATGGTATCAGCTGCCACGGTGGTATAGGAATGGCCGATGTGCAGCTTGTCGCTGGGATAATAAATCGGCGTCGTGATGTAAAATGATTTGCTCATGTTTTCCCTCCCGGAAACGAATTTCTGCCTGCCCGACGCCATACAAATAAGGCGTCTTCGCATATCCTGTAATTATAGAGGATATCGGAGCATTTGTGAATTAAACACCAGAAGCCTTATCTTTCAAAGCTTGCGCCTGTGCGTAAAGCTCACTGCGACTCAGGCCAGTCCGGCGTACAGCTTCTTTAGTGGTATCGCGAACCGATAAACCAGCAGCGAGCAGTCGCTGCAAGAGTCTTATTGTGCCTGACGCGGTGGCAGTGCTGTAATCAATGTTTGTTTCTGTTTCGGATATATCGTCATTATCCGGTTTCGATCCGGCTTCCGACACAAATTGTCCCGCTGCGGCTTCCATTGATGCGTCCGCTTCGACAGCCGGAAAGCGCCTTTCATAAGCCTCGCTTCCTTCCAGTAAAAGCACAAATTCTCCCCGCGGTGTTTCCTCCGCATAAAAACTGCCACTTTCTGTCACTGAACCGCGCTTGATTTCCTCAAAACGTTTGGTCAGTTCTCTGGCAACAGTAAGGCGTCGGTTACCCAGGCCCTGCTCTTTCAAGGCTGCAAGCAGCTTCTGCAATCGATGCGGAGCTTCGTAAAGTATTATGGTGCGTGGCTCTCTTACCAGGGCAGCGAGCCGCAGACGCCGCTGCCGACCTGTCGCCGGCAGGAAGCCTTCAAACACAAACCGACCTGTATCAAGACCCGAAACCGCCAACGCGCTTAAGGCAGCGGTAGGTCCCGGCACAACTGTTACCATAATCCCTGCCTCAATGCACATACGGACCAGATCTTCACCCGGATCTGAAATGCAGGGCATACCGGCATCCGACACCAGGGCTATTGCCTCGCCGGCCAGGAGATGCTGAATTAAAGCAGGGCCGCGGGTGCGAATATTATGTTCATGGTAACTGACTAATGGTTTGTGCAGGTCGAGCGCGTTCAACAAACGAAGTGTGTGGCGGGTGTCCTCTGCAGCTATCCGATCAACAGCTGCCAGCACAGCAGCGGCACGGGGCGAGAGGTCGCCCAGATTACCGATCGGGGTACCCACCAGATAAAGACAGCCGGGGATTAAAGCAATCGGCTTTATATCAGGTACGCCAACAGATGTAGGCAGGTTTTCAGTATCCATTTTTGTTTCCTCCGACCGCACATGAGTCTTTGTAAAAAAAAGAAAGGCGCAGAGCCTTTCTTCTTGTTACTGTTGTGGTTCGAAATCAGCCGGCCGAAATTGATTCGCTCGGGCAGACTGGTTCACATGCGCCACAATCGATGCAGGTTTCAGCATCAATTATGTATTGTTCATCACCAGCAGAAATAGCGCCGGTAGGACATTCACTTTCACACGCTCCGCATGAAATACAGGTGTCCGAAATTACATATGCCATGGTGCAGCACCTCCTTATCACCCGCTATTTTAGCACGCTCCAACAAGGCGGGCAAGTATGATCATTCAGTGCCGCGATTTTCGTTGTTTCTGCGAATTCGATTGCGGTTATCACGTCGGCGGCGGTTGCTTTTACTGCGTTCCTGTGAAGCTCCGGTTGGCTGTTGGCCTTTGTTAACATCTGTTCCTGCAGCTTTTTCTTTACTCTCGTCATCGCTGCCTTTTTGTCCTTGTTGTTCTTCAGAACCTGAAGCACAGTCGGAACCGTTTTTCTGGCCACCTTTGCAGTTGCCGCCCGGACAGCGCTTGCCGGGTTTGCCGCCGATAATTTCAACATCAGCGGCTGGCATCGTTACGAGATCGGGCTCATCCTGGTTATCCATTCGGATTGTAACGGTTTCTTTAAGCAGGTTTATCGAAGTCACCATCCCCTGTCCGCGCGGTGTCATTACAATGTGACCGGGACGGGGCAGACGGGCGTGAGCGTCTTCATAGGCTTCCTGCTCGTATTTCAGGCAGCACATCAGGCGCCCGCAGCAGCCGGAAATTTTCGCAGGGTTCATCGAAAGACTCTGCTCTTTAGCCATTTTGATTGAAACCGGTACAAAATCGTTCAAAAAGGAACAGCAGCATAATTCGCGACCGCAAATGCCAAGGCCGCCGATCATGCGGGCTTCATCGCGTACTCCGATCTGACGCAGCTCGATCCGGTTACGGAAAATCGAGGCTAAATCTTTGACGAGCTCCCGGAAATCAACCCTGCCGTCAGCCGTAAAATAAAAAATAATCTTGCGGCCATCAAAGGTATATTCAACATCAACCAGATGCATATCGAGACCACGGGCTTCGATCTTATCCAGACAGATCCGGAAAGCTTCGCTTTCTTTTTTGCGGTTTTCTTCGTAGTGTTCAATATCTTCCGCGGTTGCAATCCGCATGATTTGTTTAAGCGGGGCGGCAACCTGTTCTTCGGCAATATCCATGATTTCCTCGGCAACAATACCGAATTCAATCCCCTGTACTGTCTCGACGATTACAGAATCTCCGACATGAAGTGTGTATTCGCCGGGATCAAAATGATAAGCTTTACCGTTTCCGTGGAAACGGATGCTGACGACTCTAGGCATTTATGAGCTCCCTTCGCAGAACGATCAGCAGCTGACAGATGCTGATCTCGAATGATACATTATACGACAACGCTTTGCGTGTCAGGTGAATTGCCTGGCTGACATTTGCCAGAGCCTCGATCCGCTGACGAGCTGGTACTTCTTGCTTGCCGGCCGCCTTTGTTTTCAGGCCGGCCTGGAAACGACCGGTCAGATCGCGGTTGACAATCCAGTCAGTATTGTTAGTGGTTAGCTGAGTCATTTCGTCTCGAACCAAGCTCTCGAGTATGGTCAGCATATCTTCCGTATGCGGCTTATTGGCCTCAAAGAAGGCGTAGCCTTCCGTAAGCAGAACCGCAGGGTTTGAACAGGCCAGTGAAAAATAAAAATCGGCTGTTTCTTTGCGTAATGGAGCGAACCATTCCTCCGCCATCAGATCCAGCGCCGCTCCCGGCACACCGGCGGCATAGCGGGCATAGAAATGAATTTCATCAGCCGCAAGTTTGTCGCCATCAGGTTTCTGTCGAATGATACTGACGATTTCACTTTCCGTCAATCGGGACATCATCAGCGGTACAACCCGGGAACGAACGGTCGGCAGCAAACGCTCCAGGCCGGTGGAAATCAGGAGAAATACTACATAGGGTGGTGGTTCTTCCAGCGATTTAAGCAGAGCATTCTGACCGGGCTCATTCAAGTCATCGGCCATGATCAGATAAACCTTGTGCCGCGCCATTTGCGGCCTCATCGCGACATCGGCGGTTATTGCCTGCCGGACACGCTCAACCTTAATATTCTTATCCTTGCCTTCGCGGTCAAGGAATTTGTAATCCGGATGTACGCCGTTGTCGAAATAACGGCAGGAATTACAATGATCGCAGCTGCCTTCAGCAGTGGCATCGGTGCAGAGAAGGGCTTTCGCGAACGCCCTTGCCAACAGTCGCCGTCCCGAACCCTGCGGTCCAAGAAAAGCATACGCATGACCGGGCAAACCGCAAACCGCTTTACCAAGCCGGTTTACAAGTTCCTGTTGACCAACGATTCTGCTGAAAGCCATGTTACATTTTTTCGAAGTGTTCAACGTTGACAATAAAAACAGTCGCTCCGCCGACGGTAACTTCAACCGGATACGGTATGTATGAGCCACCCATAGAAGAGGGCGTCACACTGGTGTTTATGGCAGCCTTGCGGCTGCTGGAATATTGGCGGATAGTCTCGAGGACATCCTCCTGTTGGGCTTCTTCAATAACCATCATGAGTGTAGTGTTGCCCGAGCGTAAAAAGCCGCCGGATGAATTCAGCTTCGTAACCCTGTATCCGATCCGGTTCATTTCAGCCACCAGACGCGGGCTGTCCTCATCATGCACAATTGCGAAAACGAGTTTCATATTCCAAAGCCCTCCTTAATTATGGTCATGATCTGTGCGTGCAGCTCATCTTTAGGTGGTAAAGCAGAAAGCACCCTCACGCGCTGCGGTTCTTTTTCAGCAATTGCCAGATAGCCGGCACGTGTACGTTCCATGAATGTCAGGCCAGCGTCATCCATCCGATCAGATACGGAGCGTTTATGTACCCGGCCTGCTGCCTCCAGCGGTTCGACATCCAACAGTATGGTCAGATCCGGCCGGCAACTGCCAACGGCAAAAGCATTAAGGCGGTTGATCAGATCAAGGTCCATTCCGCGGCCATAGCCCTGATAAGCAACTGTCGAATCCATGAACCGGTCGCTCAAGACGATTTTTCCTGCAGCCAGCGCCGGCTCAATTACATCCCGAACCAGCTGAGCACGTGCCGCTTCAAACAACAGCAGCTCGGTCTCTGAAGTCATGCCGCCATTCTTGCGGGATAACAGAATGCCGCGAATTGATTCACCAATATCTGTGCCGCCCGGCTCGCGTAACTGGATTACTGTGCAACCGCGTTCTTCCAGTACAGCGCTCAAACGTTCTACATGAGTTGTTTTGCCCGAGCCATCAATGCCTTCAATAGTGATGAAGAGACCTCGTTTACCAGCGAGCAGACCGCCTGATTCGTTTATATTAGATTCATTATACAACATTCTTTCGCCTCGGGGAAACGCGCACAGGACAGTGATTTCAGCAATCGGCAACGCGGATGAAGGAATTTCCGCCTTGTTTAACAATCCCGTGTACACCGAAACCATTTTCCACTAGAAGACGCAGCAATGCAAGCCGATCGTCCAGATTTTCACCAGGCCAGATCAAAGGAATTCCCGGCGGATACGGAATCAAAGCTTCAGCTGCGGTCTCTCCTTCAGCCTCAGATATACTTACAAGTCTCGAAGTCTTCCCTCCGACAAAAGGCAATGCAGGAAAGGCAACAGGCTGCGGTGCTGTTTGCAGGTGTTTGTAGAAAAGCCGGTCCAGTGCTCTGTTCTCTGTAATCTTTTTTGCTAATTCAGATGTTCTGGTTTCGCGCCTGGCAGTTTCGGCAATTCGGTTGAGCGCTGCTGCCAGTGCAGGCAGCTTTCTATCATGGACCGACTGAAAAATGCCGGGGATCAGAATCAGGCGGCGGATATCTGCCATCTCCACATCAAAACCCAGTTCTGCAAGTCGTCTGGCTGTTTCAAAACCAGTCAAACCTGTAGATATTACGTCAATCACCAGCCGCAGCGGATCGCGCCATCCCGGATTGGGATCAGCGGTCTGGCGCTTAATGTCAGTGCCTTTATATACAGGTGAAAGTTCTGCTTGAAATCTTTCGATGCTGTCGAGAGTAGAAGTTATTGCCTGATTGCCTTTTTCCTGTAAAACCATGCGGGCATAATCAAGGGTCGCGCCGATCATCAGTGAAGGGCTGGATGTCTGATATAAAGACAGGCTTTGCCGCAATCGTTCATCGGCAGGCCAGGTGTTTCCGCCTGCCAGAAAAGCTCCGGCGCTGCGATGCAGATAGGCACCCTGGGTAAGAGCCGGCAGGGTCTTGTGAGCACTTTGAACGCAGGCGCTCGCGCCTGTCAGCATAGACGCAGGCGGCAGCAACTCCGGCGCAAAAGACAGGTGTGCTCCGTGTGCTTCGTCAACTAAAAGCGGACAGCCGAATTCAGCAGCGGCTTCAGCCAGTGCCGCCAGATCAGGGCAGGTGCCAAAATAGTCAGGACTGGTCACCAGCACTGCCTGTATATCATGGTGTTGCTCTAAAATCAGTCTCAGATCAGCTGCCGCAGGCGGCCTGATTGGTGAGAACGGCTGATCAATGCTGCCCTGTGCCTGCGCATTTGACAGAACAGGTGAAGCCGGCAGAAAGATGACCTTCAGGCCTAACAACACAGCGGTATTCAGTACCGAACGATGAATCGCCCGAGGCATCAGAATTGAGCTGCCGCGTGGACAGAAGGCGGTGATCATTGCCTGGATCGCCGTAGTCGAACCGCCGGTGACAAACAGAGTTTCGGCAGTCTGAAAGGCTTGAGACGCAAGCCTCATAGCTTCAAGAGCCGGACCTTCCGGGTCGTTCAGGTCAGCGGTTACCGGCAGTTCGGTAGCGTCTATTTCTGCAAGCTGGCACCGGATTTCAGCCGGCAGGTTACTGCCGCCCTGATGCCCTGGCATATGAAAAGAAACGCGCTTCTGCTTTGCATAATCAAGCATGACCTGCAGCAGAGGCGCGTTTTTAAAATAATTCGAAGACAACACAGGGCTTTCAGTTAAATCTGAATTAAAAATAAAGTTGTCATCCATACAATCAGAAAAAGGCAACACGAATCAGAAATCCAGTTTAACGGTATGGATCGCCGCGATATCAAGCCAGATCTCTTTTTCGATGCGTTCGTTATCACGCTTGATATCTTCGTAGGTTTCTTCCGCCTGAATCTTCTTTTCCCAGCGTTGAGGAGTTCTGGCTGGTTGTCTGTTTTCACGCTCGTGTACTAATGCCTGATCACGATTATCGCGCTGTTCACGTTGGTCGCGGTTTTCACGCGGCTCACGCTGAACGGACTGCACAGGCTGTGAACGAGCAATCCCCTTATCTTTTTGTTCACGCTGGTCTTGCTGATCCCGCTGTTCGCCGCCAAAACGTTCGTTCTGGCTGCCACGAGCCTGGCGCTGGCCCCTGCTGCGGTTGGTGCTGCCGCTTCCACGCGGCGTACGTTCAGTCTGGCGGCCTTGAGTCTGCTTGTTTTCACCTGAATCAGCTTCTGCTACAACTGTTGGTTTTTGCTGACGGTTCTGATTCTGGTTTCTGCGGCTTCGCTGGCTGCGACTGCCCTGACGCGAGCCAGCCTGCTGTTCCTGACCCGCTGTATCTTTATTCTGCTCGCGGTTCTGATCACGGTTCTGATCACGGTTCTGATCCCGACGTCCCCGGCTTTCACCATCACGTCCCTGTCGTTGACCGCTATCACGGCGATCTCGTCGGGGCTGGCGGCGTTCACCTGCTTCGACAAATTTATCAGCCTTGCTGTCGCCCTCGTTTTGTTGCGGGCGGCGATTATTTTCTCCGGTGTCAGAGCCTTTGTTTTCTGAAGGCCCGAAGCTCCGGAAATTACGTCGTCCATCGCCTGAATCGGCGCGGCCATCGGTTTTATTATCATTTTCGTTCATGATTATCCTCCAGTAATTAATTGTAGCGTCTTTCGTTTAGCTTCACAAGTCAGCGAC
>CAZOMW010000055.1:0-10633 GCA_964581135.1 uncultured Oscillospiraceae bacterium | reverse complement strand
ATTGCCATAGCGGCTTACTCATATATGGCGCTTATCCCGATGATTCAGCCGCCGATTATGCGGGCGATGACATCTAAAAAAGAACGTGAAATTGAAATGAAACAGCAGCGTGTGGTCAGCAAGCTGGAAAAAGTCATGTTCCCGATTCTTGTCACCACTCTCTGTATTCTCCTGCTGCCCTCTGTCGCGCCGCTGATCGGTATGTTGATGCTGGGCAACCTTTTAAAGGAATCCGGCGTGACAGAACGCCTGGCAGATACCGCTCAGAACGCTCTGATGAACATCGTGACGATTTTCCTTGGTGTTACAGTAGGAGCAACAGCAAATGCAGAAACATTTTTACGTCCCGAGACGCTGAAAATTATCGCTCTTGGTTTACTGGCCTTCTCTTTCAGCACCTTCGGCGGCCTGCTGCTGGGCAAATTGCTTTCGAAGATTTCCGGTGGCAAAATCAATCCGTTGATCGGCTCTGCCGGCGTTTCGGCTGTGCCAATGGCTGCCAGAGTTTCGCAGCTGGAGGGCCAGAGGGCCAGGCCCGGCAATTATCTGCTGATGCATGCTATGGGCCCTAATGTTGCCGGTGTTATCGGTTCTGCCGTTGCGGCAGGCGTTCTTTTGTCAATATTTGGCGGCTGAATAATTAGTGCGTCATTGAAGTAAGTCAGCTGACTCGGGATCGGGATTGCACTCTGCACATTGGGTATTGATGTTTTCAGTAAAAAGATCTGCCGGTTTAGCATTAAGTATCAGGGCAGGCGTCTGCTTCTCTGACATGCTCAAGGCATTGATCAAACAGAGCATTTATGTGAGCGTCATCCAGTGAATAATATGCTGCTTTCCCGTCCCGTCTATACTTTATCAGCCTGGACTGTCGTAATATCCTCAAATGATGTGAAATCGCCGGCTGCGACATAATTAACAGTGCTGCTATATCACAGGCGCACATTTCTGAAATCAGGAGCGCGTTGATAATCTTTAACCGTGTCGGGTCACTCATCACTTTAAAAGCTGCGGCCATCTCCTGTAGCTCAGAATCAGCGGTTAGTTTATTTCCGACATTTTCTACAACGTCCTCATGGATAATCGTAATCTCGCAAATGTCATCGTCGGCTGGCGTAATCCTGTCTTTCTTATCTGTCATTCTATTCACTCCGTATTTTTGTTTTCAGGGCCCGCATTGAATTCAGGACAGCAATAACAGTAACACCCACATCGGCGAATACTGCCTCCCACATCTCAGCGACACCAAGGGCGCCCAGGACAAGGAACACAGCCTTAATTCCCAAAGCAATAATAATGTTCTGATACACAATCAGCCTGGTCCGACGGGCAATCCGGATCGCTTCAGGAATCCTGGATGGCTTATCGTTCATAATCACAACATCTGCAGCCGTTATTGCTGCATCGGAGCCCAGACCGCCCATGGCTATGCCGATATCTGATCGGGCCAGTACCGGTGCGTCATTTATGCCATCGCCCACATAAGCCAATCGGTTTCGGTCGGATTCCTGACTTTGCAATTGTTCAAAAACAGCGACTTTTTCTGCCGGTAATAGTTCGGCGTAAACTTCGTCCAGATTTAACTGCTCGCCGATGCTGTCAGCAGCTGGTTTCAAGTCGCCGGTAAGCATAACGGTTTTTTTGATTCCGAGCGACTTAAGCTCCTCGATCGCCTTCCGGGCATCCGGTTTGATTTCATCATTTATAACGATATAGCCAGCGTATAAATTATCAATCGCAATGTAGACAATTGTGCCCAAAGACTCGGATGGTTCAAACAAAATGCCTGAATCCGTCAGGAGACTGGCATTACCGACCAGAATATCCTTGCCTGCAATCCTGGTTTTTATGCCGTTGCCTGCTGTTTCCCGGTATTCGGAGATCAGGGTCTGATCAATTTCAGCGCCATAAGCGTTCAAGATGGAAAGCGCGATTGGATGATTGGAATAGCTTTCAGCATAAGCAGCGGCCCTGAGCAGTTCTTCTTTCCTAAAGTCATTCATTGAATTGATTTCTGTTACTTCAAAAATACCTTTGGTCAGAGTGCCGGTTTTGTCAAAAACAATCGTGTCAACTTCACTTAAGGCTTCCAGATAGTTGCCGCCCTTAACCAGAATGCCTCTTTTGGAGGCAGCACCGATGCCAGCGAAGAAACCCAGTGGTATGGAGATTACCAGAGCGCAGGGGCAGGAAATAACCAGAAATACAAGAGAGCGATACAGCCAATCGGTAAAAGTTGCTCCGGTCATTAAAACGGGAGGCAGTACAGCGATTGCAACTGCTGCCGCAACAACAAAAGGAGTGTAGTAACGAGCGAATTTTGTTATGAACTGCTCTGTCGGTGCTTTCTTACTGGCCGCGTTCTGCACCAGATCCAGTATTCTGGCAACTGTCGACTCGCCGTATTTTTTTGTTACCTCGATTTCCAGCACACCGTTCAGGTTAATAAAACCACTTAAGGCTGCACTGTCGGGTCCGACACTGCGAGGTATTGATTCACCAGTCAGGGCAGAGGTATCCACCAAAGCTGAGCCGGCAGTGACTCTGCCGTCCAGTGGAATCCGTTCTCCCGGTTTTACAACAATTTTGTCGCCGAGGTTTACAGCAACCGGAGCAACTCTTTTCAGCTCGCCGCCAACAGCCAGATTTGCGTACTCCGGCCTGATATCCAAAAGTGAACTGATGGATCTGCGAGAGCGGTCGACTGCCAGATCCTGAAAAAATTCACCAATCAGATAAAACAGCATAACGGCAGCGGCTTCAGCGTATTCGCCAATTATAAAAGCACCGGTTGTGGCCAGACTCATCAAAAAGTGTTCGCTGAAGACCTGGCCTTTGGCGATTCCTTTGACAGCCCGGACAATAACATTGCCGCCGACAATGATATAACTGATCAGAAAGGCAGCAAGTTCAAGCAGCGGCGGCAGTGGCAGAATTAAGCCAACAATAAAGAATGCAGCGCCCAACGCCAGCCTGATAATTTTCGGTTGGTTTGTTTCTATCGCTTCTTCAGTAGCAGGAGCTGCCTCTGACTGCAGTGAACCATGTTCGGATTCGGAGGCGTAATCCTCAGCCGGAAAAATAATATTTACATCAGGCTCAATCATATTCACAATCGCGGTGATTTTCTTGCTTAAGTCCGGCAGATCAACCGCAGCATCTGTAGCTACAGTCAGTTTGCGGGAAATGAAATCCACAGAAGCAGAATCAACGCCATTGAGCTTATTGACTGCGGTTTCAATTTTTGCCGCGCAGCTGGCGCAGCCGAGGCCCTCAAGCATCATTTCTCTTTTTATCATCAGTAACCTTCTCGTACAGAGTTAAACGATTAAGCAATCGTTTAATTGATGATATTATAATCAGTGCTGCTTGTCAAAAAATTGAAGCTGCTAATATATGAAGCTGCTAATACATGAAGCTGCTAATAATGATTTGCATAACTCTTTGATCTTGCGTTTAAAACTGCAGCTGTAAAAAACATTAGGCAAAATCAAAGATCAAAGAGGTCATTGAAAGCTTCAGACATAGTCGGATGAGTGTATATGCGGTCGCGAAGCATCGTATAGGGCAAATCCGCATCCATAGCGAGCTTGATCAGATTAATCAGTTCGTAGGACTCAGCGCAAAACAGCATAGCCCCCAGAATGCGGTCGTTTTTTGTGTCAACAATTGCTTTCAGCAGACCCTGCGGCTGCTGAAGCAGCTGAGCCTTTGGAATAGAGGCGGCTGGTATTTTTCTGACTTTGATTTCCAGCCCCTGCTTCCGTGCCTCTTGTTCATTCAGGCCGACGCGTGCATAGGCAGGATCAATAAACAGGCTGGCCGGCTCGTAGCCACGGTTCTCAGTTGTGCGGCCGGGAACTTCGCCGGGAAACTGTGATTTTACAATCCTGTAGTCGTCCAGTGAGATATAGGTAAATTGCGGGCTGTCAGCAACATCACCCACAGCCCAAATATTTTCTGTAGATGTACGCAGGTGTGCGTCTGCCTTTACAGCACCTGTTTCACTGGTTTTCACTCCTGCGGCAGAAAGGTTAAGCTGACCCGTATTTGCGATTCTGCCTGTGGCAACCAAAACGGCATCGGCGTGCACCTGACGCCTGTCACCACGCTTATCTCTGAAAGTTATAAATGTCTGATCAAGGTCATAGCTGACTGATTCCGGCTCGGCTCCGATTTCAAAATGAATACTATTCAGTTCCAGAACCTGCTTGATTTCTGCGACAATATCTTCGTCTTCCTGAGGCAGCAAACGTTCACCCCGACATAGTACAGTAACCTGTGAACCGAAACCGGAGTAAATGGAAGCGAATTCCAAACTGATCCGCCCGCCACCGATTATAACCAATCGCTCCGGCAGCCTGGTCAGTTCCAGCAGGGATTCACTGCTATAGACCCGGGGATTGCCGGCCAGGCCCTCAATTTCCGGAAAAAACGGAGTAGAACCGGTATTGATGATGATCTGCTCAGCCTGTAGCCAGAGAATCTCAGAATCTGTTTCAATTTTTATGATATTTGCAGATACAAAAGAACCTGTGCCGTTATAGACGTCAATATTTGGGTCATTATTCAGCTTGTCGTAATTTTTGCTGCGTAACATCGCAGTCAGCTGTGATTTTTCTTCAATCGCCCGGCGGTAAAAATCTGCTTTGGCGGCAAAACCCTGCAACCGCAGTTCTTTGCTTTGGCGGGCACTTTTGACTAATGATTTTGATGGGATGCAGGCCACATTGATACAGGTGCCTCCATACATAGCGGCGGATTTTTCGATCATAGCAACGGTTTTATTTTTGCCGGCATAAAAGGAAGCGAGAGTTTTCCCCGCCTTTCCGAATCCGATGATGACATAGTCATATTTAACCGGCTCTGAATTTGTCTGATTTTGCATATTAATCCCTCACTAACAGTCGAAGAGGCGCTTTTTTGTTCAGTTTTATCAGTATACACCGGATTGCAGCAGCAGTTGACAAAACCAGTCAACGTGCGGTAGAATTTCTATGCATTTGCGGGATTAACTCAGTGGTAGAGTGTCACCTTGCCAAGGTGAAAGTCGCGAGTCCGAATCTCGTATCCCGCTCCAGGGCTGGTGATTCCAGCCCTTTTTTTCTATAAATCGGCTTTGACCGAAAAATTGCTTTGTCCGGACAAGATGGCGTCGGAAAGAGGTTTTCAATGTCTTCCGTAACACTTAAAAGTATAATTGCTGAATTTGATCTCGAGGTCATCACCGATTACGGTAATTTCGAGAATGTTTTGATTTCAGTTGCTGACGTCACACGCCCCGGTTTGCAGCTTGCCGGCTATTTCGAACATTTCGGCCCTGACCGGATGCAGATACTCGGAAATATGGAAACTGCGTTTCTGGACAGCCTGAGCTCCGAAGAGCGGATGACCCGTATCGATGCGCTTTTCAGCAGGGGCATCCCCTGCCTTATTCTGTCGCGTAACCACCTGACTTCCCCCGAGATGCTGGCTTGTTCAGAAAAATATCAGATTCCGATCCTTCGCACCAGCGAACCGACTGCAAATTTCGTCAGCTCACTGGTCAAACACCTCAATGTCGAGCTGGCGCCACGAGTAAGTCTGCATGGCGTTTTAATCGAAGTTTATGGTGAAGGTATTCTTATCCTTGGCGAGAGCGGCGTTGGCAAGTCAGAAACCGCGCTCGAAATCGTCAAGCGCGGTCATCGCCTGATCGCTGATGATCTGGTAGAGGTTCGCCGGGTTTCGGATACAACTCTTCTGGGAAGAGCACCGGAAATCATCCGTCACTTGATTGAAATCCGTGGAATCGGTATTCTCGATGTAAAGGAACTCTACGGTGTTTCTTCGGTCAAGATGCAGGAAAATATTGACTTCGTGATTAATCTTGAGCTTTGGAATGAAAATAAAATCTATGAACGGCTGGGTATTAACGAGGAAACCACTGAAGTCCTCGGCATCAATGTCCCGTCAATTACTATACCTGTTCGCCCCGGCCGCAACCTGGCAATTATTGTCGAGGTCGCAGCAATCAATTTCCGTCAGAAAAAGATGGGCTACAATGCCGCCAAAGCCCTGACAGATCGGGTTTTTGGTCAGAAACAGTCCTGACAGCCATAAATTTGGAGAAAAACACATGATCGACAATGCAGCATTCGCTGCGGCTCTGCCCGGTGCAGAACCGCGTATCAGGTTCGCTGAGCCGATGTCCCGTCATTCGACATTTGCAGTTGGCGGCCCTGCGGATATATTTTTTGAACCGCAGACAATGGCTGAGGTTCACGACGCTGTGGCATTTGCTCATAAACACGAGATTCCTGTGACTATACTCGGAGCAGGATCCAATGTCGTGGTTGCCGACCGTGGTATCCGCGGTCTGGTAATCAGTTTCGGCCGGCATTTTGCCAGTCATAAGATCATCGATGGCGAAGTTGAAACCCAGTCGGGCCTGCTACTGGCAGGGCTCGCAGCTGTAGCTATGCGCTCTTCATTGGGCGGCATTGAATTTGCCTCCGGGATACCGGGTACAGTGGGCGGCGCTATTATGATGAACGCCGGTGCTTACGACCATTGTCTTGATGAAATCATAATCGACGTAACCTGTCTGACCCCTGAGCTTGAATTGCGCTGTCTGAAACAACAGGAGCTGAACTTCAGTTATCGCCGCAGTATTTTTTCGGCTGGCGAAAAACTGGAAGGCAGTGTTATTCTGGGAATGAAAATAGAACTGTCTGAACGGCCGTATGCGGAAATCCGTGATGCTGTGATAGAATATGGCCGGCGGCGTGCCGCTTCGCAGCCCTTGGAATGGCCAAGCGCCGGCAGTGCTTTCAAACGCCCGCCCGGCCACTATGCCGGCAAGATAATTTCTGACTGCGGGCTCAAGGGCTGGCGGATAGGCGGTGCAGGAGTTTCACAAAAACACGCTAATTTTGTTATTAATCAGGATCAGGCAACTGCCAGTGATATCCGCATGCTGTTCCGGCATATACAACGTACTGTATATCAGCAAACCGGCATAGCGCTGGTTCCGGAAGTGCGTTTTATCGGTGACTGGGAGCCTGCAGAACTATTCGACCTGCCGGATTGCGCACTGGCAGTATAAGCTGCACGTTTCGGAGGGTGATGCTGGATGGAAATGGAACTGGTTATTCTGACAGGTATGTCCGGTGCCGGAAAGAGTCTCGCTGCTAATTATCTGGAAGACATGGGCTACTTTTGCATCGATAACATCCCGCCGCAGCTGCTGCCTGTACTTGTGCGTGCTTTTAACAAGGGCGCTAATTCTGAATCTCCGTTTGTTATCGGTATCAGCCGGCTGGCGATAGTGGTTGATGTTCGCAGCGCTGATCTGCTGCAGGGCTTCAAGCCGGCGATTGAAGAAATCAAAGGGATGGGAGTTCCCTATCGGATTATATATCTGGAAGCAACTGATAAAGTTCTGCTTAGTCGTTATAAGCAGAGTCGGCGCAATCACCCGCTCGCTCAGGGCGGCAGTCTTGCCCGGGCGCTGGAAACGGAACGCGTAATGTTGGCAACAATCAAGGATATGGCAAGCGCTGTTATCGAAACTTCCGACTTTAAGCCGGGTGAACTTCGCGACCGCCTCTACGAACTCCTTTCCGAGAGTAACCTTGAAAGCCGGATGACAATCCTCATCCAGTCTTTTGGTTTTAAGTACGGTATCCCGCTGGACAGCGATCTGGTTATTGATGTGCGCTTTGTTCCCAACCCTTACTATATTCCTGAGCTTAAATTTCTGAGCGGCCTGGATGAACCTGTCCGGCATTATGTATTCAGCTTTGAAGAAGGTAAATCTTTTATGGATCTGCAGGAACAGGCAATCCGTTACGCGCTGCCGTATTACGTGCGGGAAGGCAAGGTGCGTCTGACAATTGCCATCGGCTGTACAGGCGGCAGACACCGTTCAGTGGCTATGGCCGAGGATCTGGCGGCCCGTTTGCAGGACACAGGCTATCGCACCATTGTTGATCATCGCGACATCAACAAGGACCCAAGCCATAATCAGACCTATACATTATGACGGGCAGGGCTGCCGGCCGGGACAATCCGAATAGACCTGTATCATTTTCACGCGAAGTTAAAGATGAGCTTTGTCATGTGAGCGAAACGGATACGTGTTGCCCGCGGTTGGAGCTGATTACTGGAATAGTCAGTGCCGGCCGTTTTCAGTCGGAACGAATTACGCTGGCAACCGGTCATGCTGCTTATGCGGATCGGCTGATCAATCAGATGCAGTCAATTTACGGCTTTACCGTTGAGGTTCGGCACGGCAGTGAATTAATGACGCTTAATTTTAGCGGCCAGGCGGCGGGGAAGCAGCTGTTTGGGGATATGAAAGCTCTGATTGGCTTTGATATCGAATCCGGAATGTTTTCAGATGTTGAAATTAAAGCTGATTGCTGCCAGCGGGCGGCTCTGCGCGGGGCTTTTCTGGCCTGTGGTTCGATAAATGAGCCCAGACGGGCTTACCACCTCGAGTTTTCCGTGCATCGTGAACCGGCGGCCGGACTTATCGTGAACCTGCTTGAGCAGTTTGATATCCGCAGCAACACACTGGAGCGCAGCGGCAATACAATTGTGTATTTCAAAGAAGGTGAACTTATTGCTGAATTTCTTCTCCAGACGGGAGCGCATGTTGCATTGCTGTCTTTTGAATCACTGCGCGTCGATAAGGAAATGCGCAACACAGTAAACCGGGTTGTTAATTGCGACAATGCCAACGCTCAACGTATCGCAAATACCTCCGCCCGACAACTGCAGCTGTTGCATGAGCTGCAGGATTCAAACACATTGGGTCTGCTTTCAGCGGAGCTGCAGGCAGCCGCAAAAGCCAGACTGGCGAATCCGCATCTTTCTTTGCGCGAGCTGGGGGAGCTGATGAATCCACCGATCGGTAAGTCGGGCATGAATCACAGACTTAAAAAGCTGGAAACCATTGCTGCTGCATTGCCGTCGCGCGACGAGCCGGAACTCTAAGCTGTTTTTGTAATTTCTAAGTGAGATGCTATAATACAGTGGAATCAGCAGCCCTGTCTGGAGGTTTAGCCATTAATGAGTTTTCGTAATAAACCGGTGTATGTTCATCGCTCCGGTAAATCGCGGCGCCGCAGCCGGGCACCCCGGACTTTTCTTTTTCTGGTTATGGTACTTGTTGCCGTCACCGTTGTCATAGCTGTGATTAAATTTGTACCACCGCTGCTTGCTGATCCTGCGGAAACAACTCTGCCCGGCAGCACCACAGCGTCCGGCAAAGGATCAGGCAAATCAACAGCTGCCAGCGGTACCACAACAGCCGCACCGACACCGGTTCCGACTCTGCCGCCCGCAGCTGCCAATCCGCAGCTCCTGCCCGCAGCTGAATATAAAACTCTGCCAATCGGGACTATTGCCGCTACCCGTACGCCGGCGGCTAACAAGCTTACTTTTGATGTGCTAAACGGCAGCGGCAGTGTACTTTCAAGCTTCAACCGCGAAAAACCAATATCGCTGCTTAATCCTGTAGGCTATCAGCAGATTCCCGGTGTTCTTACCTTCAGGGGTAATAATTTCCGTAACGCAGCCGCCTTTGGTTCGCTGGCCAAGGCGCCGTCCAGTCTTGCCCAGAAATGGACACGTGGTGTCGGCAGTCTGCCTTCTTCATCCTGGAGCTTCTCGTGGACCGGAACCGGCTGGACCGGCCAGCCCCTGCTGGTGCAATGGGACGAAGATGTCCGTAAACTGATGAATATAGTGCCGGATAAAATTGATAAAAAAGGTTTGGTGGAGGTTATTTACGCCACCATGGACGGCAATATCTATTTCTATGATCTGGATGACGGTAAAAACACGCGCGAACCTATCAAAGTGGGTGCTCCGATTAAGGGAACACCGGCGGTGGATCCGCGCGGCTGGCCAGTACTTTATGTCGGTCAGGGTGACAACAACAAGAATGTCGATGGCACAGGCTTTCGTATCTTTAACCTGATTGATCAGTCTCTGCTGCATTTCCACAGCGGCAACGATCAGAAATCATTCCGCCCGAACTGGGGTGCCTGTGACTCTTCGCCGATCTTCGACGCTGCGACAGATACTTTATTCTATCCGAGCGAAAACGGCACAATCTACACAGCCAAAATGAATACAGCCTTTAACAAATCGACCGGTCAGCTCAGCATTAATCCGGAATTCACGAATTACCGGTATAAAATGCCGGACCAGATTCTGCAAGGCGTTGAAAGCTCTATGGCGATCCACGATAACATTAGTTACTTCAGTGACAACTCAGGGGTGCTGCACGCGCTCGACCTGAATACTATGCAACCGGTCTGGAGCGCTCAACTGGAAGATGATTCTGACGTGACACCGGTTATCTCACGCAAAGGTGATACCGTATCTGTTTTTACAGGCACTGAAGTTGACTGGCAGAAGAATATTGTCGGCACTTATCAGGGCGATGCGATTGTATATAAGTTTGACGCGCTGACTGGCGAAGTAATCTGGAAATCCTCCCATAAAGCTTACACGAAAAATGCTGCTGACCACGGAGATGATGTCAACGGCGGCGTTATGGGTACCCCGATTGTTGGTAAAAAAAGTATTGATAACCTGGTAATAGTGAATTTCTGCATGACCAACGGTGTTTACAGTG
>CAZOMW010000054.1:0-10682 GCA_964581135.1 uncultured Oscillospiraceae bacterium | reverse complement strand
CCCGGATCGGCGAAACAGAACTAAGCACCTGCAAATACAGCTCAAAACTTTGCAGCAATGGTATCTCGGTAATCGCGGAGGACCTAAAAATCCGGGAGAAATCTGAAATACCGGGCAACTGCATGGTTGAATCAGAAAATGACGAGCCAGACGACATCATTGAATGCGTCCGGCGGATTCGCTGAAGGAGGAACGGCAAATGTTTATTGATGCAATGGGCCTGATACTGGCCGATCACAAGCGGATCCAACTAGGAGAACTTTCTCGTCCGCGCGCTCTGGCGGCAATGCCCTTCGGCGGCCGCTACCGGATAATCGACTTCATGCTTTCAAATATGGTAAATTCTGAAGTCACCCGGGTGGGATTGATTACCATGAATAAGTACAAATCGTTAATGGATCATCTTGGCACCGGCAGTTCCTGGGATCTGGACCGGAAACAGCCTGGACTGAATATTCTGCCCCCCTACATAACAACGGAAAATGTAGGCTACGGTGTAGAAGGGGATTATCTTACCGGTCTGATCGACTTCTTCCGGGCCAGCACCGAGAAGTATGTAATTGTCAGCAACAGCAATGTTATCTTTAACACAACATTTAATGCTCTTGTTGCTAAACACGAAAGCTCCGGCGCTGATATAACTGTCATGTTCAACCGCGATGGACTTCGTAACGGCTCCCCCTCAGTTATTATGGATATGGATCGCCGCGGCCGGTTGCGTGATGTTTTAATTACGCCTGAAAAGACAACGTTCAACAGGCGATCGCTTGGGGTAATTGTTATTGCACGCGATCTACTGATTGACTTCATCAGCTCGCAGATTTCGCACGGTGAATTTGAATTTTCGGTTGAGCTTCTGCTCCGTCAATACGATCGGATGCACATTAAGGGTTATGAATACAAAGGCCTCATCCTGAGAGTTAATTCAATCCAGTCCTATTTTGAATCCACTATGAGACTTATGGACGAAGATGTCCGGCAGAAGTTGTTCTGGTCCGGTTTACCGGTTTATACCAAGGTCAAGGACGATGCGCCGATTCTGTATCTTGACGACAATTTTGTCAGTAATTCAACTATTTCGGACGGCTGTCGGATTGCTGGTACTGTCGAAAACAGCATGATTTTCCGTAGTGTGACTGTTTCCAAAAATGCCGTTGTCCGCAATTCCATAATCTTCCAGAATGTCCATATTTCGGAAAACTGCGAACTTGAGAATGTCATAATAGATAAAAACTGTGTGCTTCGCCCCGGTGTCAAACTGATCGGGCAGGCAGACTACCCGGTCGTTATTGGCAAGGGGGGTATCGTATGAACACTCAAAAAATCCTGTTTGTAGCATCAGAAATGACGCCGTTTGCCAAGAGCGGCGGACTCGGTGATGTTGTCGGCGCCCTGCCGTACAGTCTGCTGGCAGCCGGCGTTGATGCGCGCGTGATTTTGCCGCTTTATAAACCGATCAAGGCTAAATATGGTGATAAACTGGAATTTGTTCGCTGGACCATGATTAAGCTTGGCTGGCGCAGCATGTACAGCGGTTTGTACCGTATGGATGTTCAGGGCCTGCAGCTCTATTTCATTGATAATGAGTACTATTTCGGTCATGACCAGATTTACCTGGAATATTCCTTTGATATAGAACGGTTTTCGTTCTTCCAGCGGGCTGTTCTGGAAGCGTTGGGAATGCCGATGGATTTCTTCCCTGATATCCTGCACCTCCATGACTGGCAGACGGGAATGATCCCTTGCCTGCTGGAGGCTCACTACCGGCCATATGGCTTTCACAAAAGCCTGAAAACTGTATTCACAATACATAATCTCAGGTATCAGGGCATCCATGGGGTTGAGCGAATTGCCGACCTGATGGATCTGCCAAGCCGTTTTCTGACAAACGAAGGCATTCTGCACGATGGTGTTCCCAATTTTATGAAAGCCGGTATAGTTTATGCCGACAGGATTTCCACTGTTTCGCCAAGTTACGCGGAGGAGGTTCTGACCGATTATTATGGTGAGGGTCTGGACGGGCTGCTGAGATATTATTCGCACAAGCTGCGTGGAATTCTAAACGGAATTGATACAACTGAATATGATCCTGAAACCGATCCAATGATTCCGGCAAATTTCAATGCCAGAAACTGGAAACCCGGCAAAGCAGTATGCAAGGCAGAAATCCAGAAACAGTTCGACTTGAATACCTCAGCCGACAAACCTTTATTCGCGATAGTATCGCGGCTTGTTGACCAGAAAGGGCTTGATCTGCTGGTTCATATTGTGGACGAGCTTCTTGCCTATGACGTTCAGATAGCAGTTCTGGGCACCGGCGACCCTTATTATGAGCTGATGCTGGAGCAGGTAGCAATCCGCAATGAAGGCAATATGGCTGTGAAGATTATGTTCAGCAATAAAATTGCCCACCGGCTCTATGCCGGTGCTGATCTGCTGCTGATGCCCTCGCTCTTTGAACCCTGTGGGCTGGCCCAGATGATAGCGATGCGCTACGGCACAATTCCTGTAGTACGCGAAACCGGCGGCCTTAAAGACACTGTAGTGCCCTACAACCAGTACACGGGCGAGGGCAACGGCTTCAGCTTCTGCAATATAAACGCCCATGAGCTTCTGTTTACAGCCCGCTATGCTGCCGACGTTTACCGTCAATCACCGGAGGCCTGGAATGGTCTGGTGCGCTCTGCTATGGAAAGTGATTATTCCTGGGAGCGCTCCGCGCAGCTATACAAGGAGATGTATGCGGAAATCATCGCAACGGCTGAAGCCAGAGGTAAAGCGGCTGATGTTCCGGTTTCAGCAGAAGTAGCTGCTGAAACTGTGGCTGATGAAGCAGAGTCCACAGCTGATTATATTGACAACTCCTGCCCGCCGGCTGCTGCCAGACCATTAACCGAGGATGCTGACAGGTTCCTGTTGAAAAAGAAGCGCTCGGAAAAAGACAAAGCCGGCAAAAAAGAAATTCCAGAGTTGTAAATGTTGCTGACCGGCTCTTTACCTGATTCCATGATATTTTCAGGGAAATAAGTAAACAGCCTCCCTAAAATGCCGGTTGACAAGGCAGGATGACGACGTTTATAATTGCTCATGCCTGAAGGCAACCCCTCTCATCTAAACAAGCCATGTGCGGTCATGGCGGAACTGGCAGACGCGTACGTTTGAGGGGCGTATGGGCAACCGTATGGGTTCAAGTCCCATTGACCGCACCACCTGAAACCCCTGAAAGAGTAGTCTTTTGGGGGTTTTAATTTTCTTTCAGTACCGGTTAGTACTAAATTGTTGAAAACGCCTGTAATAATAGTGGCTGTCTGTTTTTCCTGGTCTGCAATTTTGTCCCTTACTTAAGATTGAAATTAAAAATGCGTTATTATGATTTGCTGCTTTTGCCGGGCAGGACTTTATTTTTCTGAACAAGTCAGCTATTATATTTGCTGTAGCGCCGGCGCGATTGCTGTCGGCAGGGAAGGATGGTAGATTAATGAAGTACTTTATTTTGGTCGTCTTCACTTTGACCATGATCCTTGTTGGTGTTCTAACCAACCGAAAAGTCCGAACCACAACGGATTTTATTGTGGGCGGTCGCCGTATGGGGGCCTGGCTTTCAGCATTTTCATACGGAACAACCTATTTTTCAGCGGTGATTTTTGTCGGCTATGCCGGTCGTTTTGGCTGGATTTACGGTATTTCGGCTTTCTGGATCGGAATCGGCAACGCTATTCTCGGCAGTCTGTTAGCCTGGCTGTTACTGGCCGAACGCACTCGCCAGCTGTCTCTGGAGCTGGATGCTTCAACCATGGCTGACCTGATCGGCCGCCGTTATAAAAGCAAAAAACTGGAAACGCTTTCTGCCGTAATTATTTTTGTTTTCCTGATCCCTTACTCCGCCTCAGTGTATCAGGGCCTCGGTTACATACTGCAGCGGTTCTTTGCCGGCACCTTTATGGCTGATTTGCGGGTATCTATGTTTGTAATCGCGATAGTTACATCAATCTACATTTTTTTCGGCGGCTATGTCTCAACAGCAATTAACAGTCTGATTCAGGGAATTATTATGCTGGTCGGAGTTGTGTTTATGGTACTGCGTGTCGTATCTGTCAGCGGTGGCATGTCTGCCGCGCTGGATACGCTGGCCTCAATACCGACAGCTGCGGGCAGCGGCGCTCTGGCTCAGCCGTTTGGTCCCAATCCACTTGATCTGCTGGTTATTGTTCTGATGACCAGTATCGGTACATTTGGACTGCCGCAGATGATTTCCAAATACAAGGGGATTCGCGATCGTAAAGCAGTCAGACTCGGTACACTTATGAGCACTGTATTTGCTCTGATCATTGGCGGCGGCGCCTACCTGATGGGCGGGCTTTCCAGAGTTGTAAATGAACGTCTGGCGCTTGCTTTCAACAGCGGTAATCTGGATGAAGTCATGCCGGTAATTTTTGAAACCATATTATCACCTGTGCTCCTGGCTGTACTGGTGGTGTTGATGCTTTCAGCCTCAATGAGTACCCTGGCAGGCGTCGTACTTGTCTCTGCGCCGACTTTCACACGCTCAATTCTGAAAAAGGACAGCATCGGCCTGATGAGAATAATGTCAATAGTATTTGTCTTCGCTTCTTATCTGATCGCGGTTACTCCCAGTGCGATCGTCACCTTAATGGCGTTTTCCTGGGGTGCGGTTTCAGGCTCTTTCATCGGCCCTTATATCTGGGGGTTATACAGCAAGAAAATTACCAGAGCCGGAGCTGCAGCAGGAATGCTTGGCGGGCTCGGCACCGTCGTTATAGGTGCAGTTATTTCTCTGCTCAATAACCCTGCTACAGCGACCAGCTGGGCGCCGCGTCTGGCTGTAATGGCCATGGCTGTTTCTTTGATCGCGACGCCGCTTGTTAGCCGTCTGACTGTTAACGCAGTTGCTGCTGAGGATCTGCCGACGCTGCAAATGAACACGCCCCAGCCTGCTCCTGTTCAGATGACTGAATAACAAACTGCGCGATCGAGTCGGAAATTTCCTGGTTGACATCGGTGTGACAATCAGTATTTTCAGCTCGCTGAAAGACTGATTGTAATAAATTCGACAACAAGAGTCTGGAACTGACCAGAATTTCAGCCGGCAACAGTCGTCAACATTTTGACAAATATCCTGGTATAAGGGAAAATAAGTGGTGGCGGAATAACCTGCCGACACAGGAGGAACAATCAATTGCAAGAATTAATGTTGGGCAATGAAGCAGTTGCCCGTGGCGCCTACGAAGCAGGCGTTAAAGTAATATCATCGTACCCGGGCACTCCCAGCACCGAAATAACCGAAGCAGCCTCTCGCTATGAACGCATAGCCACTGAATGGGCAACCAATGAAAAAGTTGGTGTCGAAGTTGCTGTTGGCGCCGCTATTGCAGGCGCCCGCGCTATGAGCTGCATGAAACATGTTGGCGTGAATGTAGCAGCAGATCCAATTTTCACAGCTTCTTATACAGGCATTAACGGCGGCCTTGTTATTGTTGTTGCCGATGACCCCGGCATGCACAGTTCACAAAACGAACAGGACAGCCGTAATTATGCTCGTGCTGCCAAGCTTCCGATGCTGGAAGCGGCAGACAGTAATGACTGTCTGCGCATGACCCGTGAAGCCTTCGCGATTTCCGAACAGTTTGACACACCGGTCATGGTGCGTCTGACAACCCGCGTGGCTCATGCCCGTTCAATGGTTGAAACCGGTGAGCCGCAGCCGCAGACATTGCGTCCCTACACCAAAGACATGGGAAAATATGTCATGATGCCGGCTATGGCTATCCGTCGCCATACTGTAGTTGAGCAAAGGATGCTTGAGATTCAGAAGGCCGCAGATACAGTCGGCATGCACGAAGTCAAAAAAGGCACATCCGGCCTCGGCATTGTCACCTCGGGCGTCACCTGGCAGTATGTACGGGAAGCCCTGCCTGACGCTTCAGTTTTCAAACTCGGCATGGTCTGGCCGCTGCCCGTGGACGCGATTCGCGAATTTGCAGCAACTGTAGACCGTCTGGTTGTTATTGAAGAACTCGACCCGATAATTGAAACTGAACTGCGTGCTGCTGGGATTATCTGTGAAGGCAAAGAACTGTTTTCGCGGGAAGGCGAATACAGTGTGCCGCTGTTGCGTTCACGTCTGTCTGATAAACCGGCGCCAGTTGCCGCAATCGCTGCTGCTGATCTGGAAACCGCACCCGGCCGCCCGCCGGTGATGTGCGCCGGCTGTCCTCATAAAGGCCTGTTTATGGCGTTGAACCGTCTGAAACTGATAGTGACCGGCGATATCGGCTGTTACACACTCGGCGCCCTCAGTCCAACCAACGCGATTGATACCTGTGTCTGCATGGGCGCATCGGTAGGCATGGCTCACGGCATGGCTAAAGCGACCGATAATGATTTCAGCAGACGCACCGTTGCTGTCATTGGCGATTCAACCTTCCTTCATTCCGGCATCACTGGTTTGATCAACAGCGTTTACAACCAGAGCGACAGCACAATCCTGATTCTCGACAACTCAATCACCGGTATGACCGGCCATCAGCAGAACCCCTCAACCGGCATGGATATCCATAACCAGCCTGCTCCGGCAGTTGATCTGGAATCACTCTGCCGCGCTGTCGGCGTTGAGCATATCCGGATAATTGACCCGGCCGATACATTCGGCTCTCAAGCCGTCATTAAAGAAGAGGTCGCCCGCCCTGGCGTTTCCGTAGTTATCGCCCGTCGTCCCTGCGCCCTGATTCCTACCGGCAAGGCCGTAGACGGGAAAATTGCCCGCCTGAATAAGGATGCCTGCACAAAATGCAAAGCCTGTATCCGCATAATGTGCCCTGCCCTGATTGAAGGCCCGGACGGTTACCCTGTAATAGATGAGGTAACCTGCAACGGCTGCGGTTTATGTGTTAACGTCTGCCGTTTTGATGCTCTGAAGGTCAGTGGGGAGGAAGAAAAATGAGTCATTGGATTGAATGCGACTTTTCACTCGAAACCTTCCCGACTGAAGGTATAAACATAATTCTGGCAGGAGTCGGCGGTCAGGGAACACTGGTTGCCGGCAAGCTGCTGGGCACGGTCGCCGCCGGATTAGGCCTGGATGCCAAGGTTTCGGAAGTCCACGGTATGGCACAGCGCGGCGGCAGTGTTGTCACCTACGTGCGACTGGGCCGCGAGGTGTTTTCGCCTACGGTGGAGCCGGGCACAGCCGACTACATTGTTGCTTTTGAAGAACTGGAAGCCCTGCGCTGGGCACCTATGCTGAAAAAGGGCGGCTCAATTTTTGTAAACACTGTCAAAACAATGCCTTTGCCGGTCTCCATGGGCCAGGCAAAGTATCCTGAGGATATAGCAGGCCAGCTGCGCAAAGCTGCCGGCGCCGACGCGGAAATCGTGATGATGGATGCGATCGCGATGGCACGGGAAGCCGGCAGTACCCGAGCTGTTAATTCAGTTATGCTGGGCGCCATGGCTGCCCGCTGCATTTTGCCTCCCTCAGCTTTCACGGCAGCGATTGATACTGTTTTCAAAGAAAAGCTGCGGGCGCTTAATCACAAGGCTTTCGCGCTTGGGGTATCTGTTATAGAATAAGATTATTAAATTTACAGCCGTTAATACGGCGTGGGAGGCATGTCATGTTGGTACGACAGATTTCTGTTTTTCTGGAAAATAAATCCGGCAGACTGGCCGAGGTAACACGCCGTCTGCGTGAAGAGAATATCGACATCCGCGCCCTGTATATTGCAGACACGACAGAATACGGAATTCTGCGCATGCTGGTCGATCGACCGGAAGACGCACTCAGGGTTCTGGCGGCTAACGATTTCACGGTCCATGCTACTGATGTGATCGCGATCGCTGTTTCAGATGAGCCCGGCTGTCTGGAAGAACCTCTGGAGATCCTTTCACGGGCCGGAATTTCACTTGAATATCTTTATGCCTATGTTGGCCGCAAGGCACCTGATGCTGTAATCGTACTGCGTGTTGCGGACAACGGGCAGGCTCTCAGTGAATTCGCCAAGGCCGGCATCCGTGTCCTGTCACCACAGGAGGTTTACGGAATTTGAACACCGATTCATATACACCATTCGGCATCGCCCCGGCAATTGTGCAGCAAGGTGAAGCGGCCCTGGCCCGAGCGGCCGGCCGCTTCAGTTCTATCAGGAGTCTGCGCGAGAAAAATCAACTCAAGGTACTACAGGCATTGCAGAATGCCGGTCTGAGTGAAAGCCAGTTGGGAGGCACAACCGGCTACGGCTATAATGACCTGGGCCGCGAGCAGATTGAACGCGCCTATGCTCAGGCTTTCGGTGCCGAAGCTGCTTTGGTCAGAATTCAGATCTCCTCCGGAACTCAGGCGCTGGCACTGAGCCTTTTTGGTTTGCTGCGTCCCGGCGATGAGCTGTTGTCAGTAACCGGTCGGCCCTACGACAGCCTGGCTGCGACTCTCGGTATCGCTGATCCGATCGGCGGCCATCGTACAGGTTCGCTGGGAGAATTTGGTATTGTTTACCGAGAGGTAGCCCTGCGGTCGGACGGCAGTCCCGATCTGGCTGCGATCGCTGCTGCGCTGACACCCTCAACCCATGTCGTATACGTACAGAAATCACGCGGCTACAGCAGTCGTCCTTCGCTGTTGGCTGCTGATATCAAAGCTGTTCGGGATCTTCTGACTGAGCAGCGCCACCCTGCGGTGTTGTTTGTTGACAACTGCTACGGTGAGTTTGTTGAAGATGTCGAGCCCTGTGCCGTTGGCGCAGACCTCTGCGCCGGTTCTCTGATTAAAAACCCCGGAGCCGGAATCAGTCCGTCGGGTGCCTATATCTGCGGTAAAACTGAACTGGTTGAGCAGGTGGCAAACCGCCTGACAGCGCCGGGGCTTGGCAGTCATGTCGGTCCTTCCCTGGGCTTTAACCGTCAGATAGCACTTGGGTTTTATCAGGCCCCGCACATCGTGGCTGAAAGTCTGATGGGCGCGGTCTTCGCCGCTGAGCTTTTCAGCGCCGCAGGCTATAAATGCTCACCGGCTGCTGACAGCGTTCGCGGTGATATTGTCCAGACAATTGAGTTCGGCAGTCCCGAACCGCTGATCGCTTTTTGTCAGGCAATTCAAGCTTCTTCGCCAGTTGATGCCTATGTATTGCCGGAGCCGGGCGAGATGCCCGGTTATGACTGTGATGTCATTATGGCGTCCGGTTCATTTACCTCCGGCTCATCAATCGAGCTTTCCGCCGATGGTCCTTTGCGACCGCCCTATCTGGCGTTTCTCCAGGGCGGCTTAAATTTTGATACGATCAGACTCGGCTGTCTGCTGGCATTACAGCGCCTTACTGATGCGCAGCGATAACGCCGGCAGCTAAGCAAGCGAGGAGGCAACGCTATATGAACAATCAAAAACCGCGGCGTTCCCGCGTGCGTCCGAAACAACAAAACCCTACAGGACGCCCTCTCACGCGTCGGCCGGAGATGGCAGGTGAAGCCCTGCCGCCTGAACGCAGAGCCAGTGCTGAGCGCCTGCGCAGGATCGAACGCCGCAAGGCCCGGACTCGCGCGATCTGGCTGGGTGTATTTGTACTAGGCATAATGTTCTTAACCGTTGTGATAATTCTGCAGCTGTTGCAGGGCGCCAAACCCAAACCGCGTTTTCAGTTTATCCAACCCGGTGAAATCAGCCACACAATTCCGGCAAGCGCTTTAATCCTGCGCGACGAAGAGGTTTTTACAACCAAGACAGGCGGCACTCTGAAGCCGCTGACAACTGAAGGCAACCGGGCAGCAAAAGGGCAGAAGGTCGCGCTTGTAATTCCTGCTAACCGGGAAAACGACCTGCGGCAGCTGCAAAAGACTGAAAAAGATATTGTCGATCGGCAGAATGAGTTAATGGCGAACGGTAAGGGCAGTGGCGCCAGATCGGTTTACGAAGAAAGTCGTGCCCAGCTGGCAACGCTGGTCAATCTGGTGCGAAGCGACGTGGGTCAGGCTGATCTTTCCGGCTTGCATAGCTATAAGACTTCAATGGACGCGATTATCGAGCAGCGTAATACAAGATTGTTGGCAATCGATTTCAAAGATGTTCGTTTGGATCAACTGCGCACATCAAAGGCAAATCTGGAAAAACAGCTCGGCCTGGATTCTGGTACAATTACCTGCCAGAAGCCTGGTATTGTTTCATTCCGACTCGATGGACTGGAGTCTGAGCTTAGTATTGACGGGGGATTAACCCTGTCTTATCAGAATTTTCAAAGTTACCTTGCCGCTGCCCCGGAGCGCCTGCAGCTACAAACTGAAGTAAAGGCCGGCGACCCTGTTTTGCGGGTCATTTCGAGCCTGGGACAGGTTCTGGCCTTCGAAGTGAAAGGGGTAAATGCCACCAGTTTTGAAGTCGGAAAAAGCTATGATGTCAATTTACCCAAGGACGGAATTAAAATTGAAAACTGTGTTGTACTCCGATCTGAGCAGCAGGATAAAAATACTTTTCTGGTATTGAAGACAGATCGTAAGGTTGAATGGCTGGCAGATCGCCGCAGCATTGATGCAGTGCTTACTTACAGAAAATCCGCAGGTATGAAAGTGCCTTACAGCGCGCTTTTTGAGTTGGATGAAGATACTGCTGAAGGCAGCATAATGCTGGTAGCAGGCGGTTATACACGCAACAGCAGAGTTAAAATCGTGGATCGCAATGC
>CAZOMW010000053.1:2348-11073 GCA_964581135.1 uncultured Oscillospiraceae bacterium | reverse complement strand
CTCAGGACGGTCATCAAAATGGTCAGCGAGAGAATTCGGAGCATTTCCATATCAGTCAGAAACGCCATCATAAATGAACAGCGGTTCACCATATTTTTCGGTGCCATATTTCCCTATAAATGTTTTGGCCTCATCACTGAGCATAAAGTCAATGAACGCTTTCGCGCCATCGGCATTGATCCTGTCGTGCTTTTCAGGGTTAACTCCGATCAATGAATAGGTATTCTTCAGATCATCAGACTGTCCCAACAGAACCGCCAGTTTTGTTTGCTCCCGGGTCGCAAGATAAGTTGACTGATCAGTCAGAACATATGCTTCCATTTCAGCGGCCATCGTCAGACAAGGCCCCATGCCTTTGCCGGCAGAATTGTACCATTCGCCTTCCGGCTTTAACCCAGATTTTTCCCAGATTTTTACTTCAGCCTTGTGGGTACCGGAATCATCACCTCTGGATATAAAAGGAGTCTTAGAATCGGCAATAAGGCGGAAAGCCTCAGCTGCCGACTTGGCGCCTTTAATTCTGGCGGGATCAGATTCGGGACCGGCAATAATGAAAAAGTTGTGCATGAAAGGGATTCGTTTGACGCCGAAACCGGCTGAGACAAATTCATCCTCAGCAGCCTTGGCATGTACCAGAAGTACATCGGCATCGCCGGTTTCGCCCAGCTTGAGGGCGGCTCCGGTACCGTTGGCAACGATTTCGAGTTGGTAGCCGGAGTTTTCTTCGAACATTTTTTCCAGTTCCGGTAACAAGCCGGAATCATTCACGCTCGTGGTTGTGGAAAGACGGACAACCGGATTATTTACCGCGACGGGTGCACAGGCGGTAAAGAGCAACGTAAACAAGATCAGGACCACTGAAACGACTTTTTTCATATACCTTCTCCTTTTCACAATGGAAGGCGGCAACGTTTCCATTGCCGCCCCGGTCTGCAGACGTGTCAGCTTCTGATTTAGCTCAACAGACTCGAAGTCGGGATTCTTAACATGTATTGTAACCCAAAAACAGAACCTTTGTTGCTTATACGATAATATTCTGGCAGAATTTTTAGCAGTAAAAAATATATTACGGAAGAGGACAATTTTATGTTTCGGATCGCTGTACTGACAATAAGCGACAAAGGCGCGGCCCGCCTGCGTGAGGATGCCAGCGGACCGCTGATCGCGGAGAAATCAACTGAAATAGGCAAGGTTGTCCTCAAGTCGATCCTCCCGGACGAGCGCGCTCTGATCGCCGCAGAGCTGCGGTGCATATGCGACCAGGATCAGGCCGATCTGATTTTCACAACCGGCGGTACCGGATTTTCCCCGCGGGATGTAACACCTGAAGCGACCACCGATGTTATTGAACGTCCAGCCCCCGGTATACCGGAGGCAATAAGGGCACGCAGCCTGGCGATAACCGATAAGGCTATGCTTTCGCGCGCTACAGCCGGTATCCGCGGCCGGACGTTAATCATCAACCTGCCGGGCAGTCCCAAAGCAGTCAGCGAGAGCCTTGAGGTTGTTCTGCCGGTGCTGACGCACGCTCTGGGGATTTTGACCGGCCGGGAAAACGAGTGCGGCCGGATCTGAATCCGGGTGTTATACTGTTGATATCGGGAACTACATCAACCATTCCTGACTTTCCGGCTTCTAAAAAGCATGCGAGAGGGAACGATCATGATCCGGACATCCGTCATCGTCGCCTGTGCCATCAGTCTGGTTATCTGCTTTGTTTTACCGATTGGATCCCTGCTGATTATGTCCGGCAAAAAACACCGGATTGTGAGAGCATTTTTTGTCGGCGCATTGGCGTTCGTCCTTTCCCAGGTTGTAACCCGGATTCCGCTCATCACGTTCGTCCTGCCGACCATGAACTGGTACATCCGCCTATCACTGGATCCGGTGGCGTATGGCCTGTTTCTCGGGTTTACCGCCGGTCTGTTTGAAGAGATCGGGCGGTTTCTCCTGATCGGGCTGCTTATGAAAAATAATCGCCGCTATGTGGACGGCCTCGCATTTGGCTTCGGACATGGCGGCATTGAGGCCATCCTGATCACAGGCGTCTCCCTGATCAACCTTCTGGTCCTGTTTATCTCGATCAACTCCGGGACATTCGACGCCTTGATGGCAAATACCAATACCACCACGGCCAATGCCGTTTACCAGCAGTGCCTGGCTGTCACGCCGCTGAACATGGCGCTCGCCGGTATTGAGCGAATCCTGGCAGTAGGACTTCATATCGGACTGACCATGATCGTGATGACCGGCATCAAAGTCGGCAAGCCATGGCGATTCCTGGCAGCAGCCATCCTGATCCACATGCTGGTTGACGCGGCAGCTGTCATCCTACCAGCATTGACAAGTATCATAACTATCGGGCTGGAGCTGGCTGTCGCTGCGTTCACAGTGCCTTTGATTGCTTACACAGTATTCGTGAAAAGGACATACGATCAGCTGGACATGAAAGGGGAGACACAAGAATGAACGGACAGGTCAAACAGATCGGACACATGACTCGCATCAGGCAGGTCAAACGTAACCATGTGGGATGGGTTACACTTCTCGTGTTGCTATCGATGCTCATATCCCTCGCCGGTTGCAGTGGCAATAAGCTGGCCTCCAGCTTTGACGAAAAGAGCGTCAAAGAGACCGCCAGAACAGTAATCGAGAAAATGAACGCTGGCAGCTATGAGTCAATCTCCAATGACCTGGTTCGGGAGGATTTGAAATCGGCTTTATCGGCTCAGGTTCTCTCCGGCGCGGCCGATCAGATTCTGAAGGATGCAGGAGCGTTCGATTCTTATTCTAATGAGGTCGTAGTCGGCGCCAAGGACAAGAGTACAGGTGAGGATTACGTGACAGCGGTCACGGTCGCTAAATACGCCAACAAAAAGATCACCTACACTATTTCTTTTGACACCAAAATGAAGGTAGTTGGCTTTTATCTGAAGTGAGTGCAAAAGATGCCGTGAATGCGAAAGCGTAGTTCAAGAAACGTGTCTGGCACCCGCTGGATGCCTTTCAGTACGGGCGTGACATGGGATCAGAGCTATTACCCTCTTATCGTTTCGATGAGCTTCAGGACAGAAACTGAAATATCAAAAATTCCACTGCTGTTTAAGTTTTAAAAGGCATATAATGGCAACAGAGATATTCTATAACCCAAAAACAAACACGGAGGCCGCCATGACTCGAATACTAAACACCGAGGAACTGATCCCCGCGATCAAGCAGCTGAGCATGCAGGCTTGTTATGAGCTGAGCGACAATCTGATCGATGCTTTCAAAGCTGCCCTGGAAAAAGAAGAATCCCCTTATAGCAAAGAAACGCTGCAGCTGCTGATTGAAAATGCCGAATTCGCTAAACTTGAACAGGTTGCCTGTTGCCATGATACAGGTTCCGCTGTTGTCTTACTGGAAATCGGTCAGGAGATCGCCTGGGAAGGCATACCACTGAAAGAGGCAGTTGATGAGGGCATCCGGCAGGGATATGAAGAAGGTTATCTGCGGAAATCGATGGTGGCGGATCCTCTGGACAGAGTAAATACAGGTGATAATACCCCTGCTATTCTGCATACGGAAATAGTTGACGGCGATAAAGTTACAATAACCGTTATGCCGAAAGGCGGTGGCAGCGAGAATATGGGCGCTTTTACCACTTTGATGCCGGGTGATGGTATTGAAGGTGTCAAGAAATTCGTTCTGGAGACAATTCAATCAGCAGGCGGTAAAACCTGCCCGCCGATTATTGTCGGGGTCGGCGTTGGTGGCACTATGGATTACTGTGCCTGGATTGCTAAGAAAGCGCTGCTGCGCCCAATTGGTGTGCCGCACGAAAAGCCGCTTTATGCTCAACTCGAAGAGGACCTCCTGGACGAAATCAATCGGACGGGTATCGGGACATTAGGAATGGGCGGGACAGTAACAGCCCTGGCAGTTAATGTTGAGTACTATCCCTGCCATATAACAGCTTTGCCGGTTGCCGTTAATCTTCAATGCCACGCCAGCCGTCATGCCAGCAAAACGATATAGGGGAGAAGAAATATGAAAGAATACCATGTAAGTTTGCCCCTGGATCGGGACGAAATAAAAAAATATGAAATCGGTGATGTGCTTTATCTGACCGGTGATGTCTACACAGCTCGCGATGCCGCTCATAAGAGATTCCAGGAATTGAGTGATGCGGGCAAAGAACTGCCGATCGACATTAATGGCCAGACCATTTTTTATGCCGGGCCTTGCCCGACAAAACCAGGCCGGACGATGGGTTCAATCGCGCCGACAACGAGCATGCGCATCGATGGCTTTGTGGAGATGATGTTCCAGCATGGCATGATAGCGATGATCGGCAAAGGAGATCGTGCCGATTATGTAGCGGATCTCTGTAAGCAGTACGGAGGGTTGTACCTGCTTAGTATTGGCGGGGCTTCAGCTTTGATTTCAAATCAGGTAAAATCCTGTGATGTGGTTGCCTATGAGGATCTGGGAACAGAATCTATTAAGCGCCTGCGAGTGGAGAATCTTAGAGTTATTGTGGGAATCGACACTCAGGGACAATCTTTTCAGAAACGGGAAATCGCCAAATATAAAAAGAGCTGAGTAAATAATAACAATTGAGCCGGCATGAAAAACGCAGTCCGCAGCTTTTGGACCGTTTTATAAACCAATGGATTCCAATGGAAAATCGCTATTTCAGCGAATTCAGCATTCGCGAAAAGTGTGACCTGATAATTACAGCAGGCTAATCCGGTCGCAGCGCTCTTGCTCGTTCACGCTAAGTTAAATCCGCCAGCAGCTGTTGGCCGTGGCCGGCTGCTTTCACCTTTTCATACACTTTAACGATCTTTCCATCTTCGTCAGCAACAAAGGTTGTACGCATAATACCCATGACTGACTTGCCGTACATTTTCTTTTCACCATAAACACCAAACGCCTTTGCAAGTTCTCGTTCCGGATCGGAGAGCAGCATAAAACCGAGGTTATGTCTGGCTTTGAAACTGGCATGCGATTTTACTGCATCAGGACTTACACCCACAATCGCATAACCAAGTGCTTCCAGTTCAGGCCTGGCTGCCTCTATTGACAATGCTTCGTTTGTACAACCGGAGGTGTTGTCACGTGAATAGAAATAAATAATTAAGCGCTGACCGCGAAAATCTGATAGCGATATCGGCTTGCCGCTGTCAGCAAGTAAAGTTAAATCGGGCAGCTGCGCGCCAGGTTTTAGCATAATGACCCTCCTTTTGGAAACTAATTCGATAAACTGTATTTCCAGCATAAATGTTATTTAAAATTCAATATTAACATACTATACCTATAACTTATTTATCTTCGACTGTTTATTTATCCGGCTAAGATAGAGTATGCCGGCAGGTCTGTAGTTAGCCTGTCTGCGAATTTTAGAATTAATATTATGTTTCTAATTTGCATTTAATTTCCTCATAGAATGGTCTTTCTATGCTGTCATACTGATAACAAGTTTACGCTTGAAGAATGTGTACCTGCATACTGATAAGATTGCGATTATGTAGATGCAGATAAGTCGCTGAGGCGATTTAGCATACTTATTAAAAAGTATGCAGACAAGGAAAGGATAAATCATATGTTGTGGACTATAGCAGTTATTTTATTCGTGTTATGGCTCCTGGGAATGGTTACGTCAAACCTGTTAGGCGGCTTTCTTCATATTTTGTTGGTTATCGCGGTTATCGTCGTGATAGTCCGCTTGATTCAGGGGCGTAGGGTTCTCTAAACCACTACCGATATATGAATCCAGCAGTTTATTAAAGAGGTGTTATAAATGATTGATGATAGAAACAAAACTCCGGTTGCAGAAGAAGAGCGCCCGATTCCAAAGCGAGTCGAAGACCGGATTGATGAGAAAATTGATGAGCATTTGGAAAATCGTGTAGACGAGAATCAGGATGTCCGTAAGGCACGTGAAGTTGATGAACGTGTCATGGAAGAGCGTGCCGATCGCTATGCCCGTGAACAAGCGGAAATGGCTGCCCGCCACAGGCCAGATCAGGCTGCGGCTGAAAACCGCCATATGGATAATCGGGTTGACCGCCTGGCGGCCGATCGTATGGCGAATGAACGCGCTGACACTGTAGCCGATGCTGTACGCCCCGAGCGTACCTATGCTCCGAGAGCAAGCCGGTTTATTTACTGGCTGCTTGGAGTAGTTGAATCTCTGTTAGCAGTACGCCTGATTTTACGGCTTATTGACGCCAATTCCGGGAATTCGATAGTTTCCGTCATCTATGGAATTACTGATGTGCTGATTGCGCCCTTCCGCGGAATAGTCGCTCAGTCACAAGCGCCTGGATTTGATGTTCAGACGCTGGTGGCGATGGTTGGTTACCTGATTGTCGGTGTTGCTTTGGCAAAACTGATTGATGTACTTACACCCAGCCGTTACTAGACAGACTTATTGAAATAATTCGGCGGGTGCCGGCTTTTAGCTGGTGCCCGTCTTTTTAGTTTATAAATTGGTAATATCCCAAGTAACTAAAGAAACGGTAACCTGAAAAACCTCAATCTATACTTTTTTCAGACTCATTAGCCTTTCAGCACTGTCTACTGTCGTGAAAGCCCCAATGAGCAGGCTGTACGGCAGTCGCAGCGCCACCCATGCAAAGGAGGACTCTGCATGAGCTTTTCTTTACCCAAACTGGATTATGCCTATGACGCACTGGAGCCTACATTTGATGCCAGAACCATGGAGATTCATCACACAAAGCATCATCAGGGCTACGTCGATAAACTCAATAAAGCGTTGGAAGGGCATCCTGAACTTGCTGCGAAATCCATTGAAGAACTTATGTCCAGTCTCGAAGCGGTACCAGAGAATATCAAGACAGCCGTACGCAACAATGGTGGCGGCCACCTGAATCACAGCCTCTGGTGGAGTGTAATCGGACCTGAAAAGGGCCTGATGCCGGAAGGCCGTCTTGCTGAGGCGATTAATGATGCATTCGGCAGCTTTGACAGCTTCAAAGAAAAATTTGAGGCTGTTTCTGTAGCACAGTTTGGCAGCGGTTATGGCTGGCTGGTTAAGGACAGTGACGGCAAGCTTTCAATTGAGTCGACCTCGAATCAGGAATCACCGCTCTCCAAGGGCAAAACCCCGCTCCTGACACTTGATGTCTGGGAACATGCCTACTATCTCAAATACCAGAATCGCCGCCCGGAATACGCGAATCAGTTCTGGAATGTTGTGAACTGGAAAAAAGTCGCCGAGTATTATGAAGGTTGATGAAGTTTGTTTAAATACTTCAGTGAATGAATATTAATGGAATAATTCTTAATGGAGTATTTCAGGTGATAAACATCTAAGTTTAGACAATTAATAGCTGAATTATTGAGTCCTGCAAGCTTTGCTGACCGGAATTGGCAGTGAAAGCAGCGCAGGGCTCCTTTTTATTCAAAAACCGACCCAGAGTATTTCTGATTGCAACATTTGTGCAGCGGGTTTATTGTTGCCAGATGAGGTAAATAAACGACTGTTGCTTATGGTATTATGGGAAAAATAACAAAATTCACACCAGAAAATTCACAGCTCTCGACATCATTAAGAAAGAAGATATCAATGAGAAATATTGTCCCTGTCAATGGCAAAGGGAAATGGCTAAAAATACGCAGTGAAACCAGGTTGTTGGTAGTAACTGTAGCTGTAATGGTCATTTTGCTGCTGACCGCTTGTTCCATGCCTATCTTCAACGAGATTACAGCCGCGACGAGCTTGACTGCGACTTCGAGCGCAACGGCAACCGCTACAGTGACCAGTGCTGCGACATCAGCCCTGTCTGGTACTGTCTTGCCATCCGTAACCCCACCGTTTGACCCCAGTCCCGCAAGTTCAGTCCAGCCGTCCGTGACCCAGGCGCCGGCCGCAACTGCCCCTGCGGCCTCAACTTCTGGATCAGAACCAGTTGTATCTATTACTCCCGTGCCGTCTGTTGCTGCTGAACCTAAGCCGACTGCGACCTCTTCGCTAAAGGGTCGCGTTGTCGTGCTTGATCCCGGCCATCAGACAAAAGCCGATCCGGAACTGGAACCAATCGCGCCGGGTTCTGAGAAGCTCAAGCCCAGAACATCAAGCGGCACACGAGGCGTAGCAACAAAGCGTTATGAATATGAAATAAATCTGGAAATCGCCTTAAAGCTGAAATCAAGGCTCGAGGCGCAGGGCTGTATTGTCTACATGACACGAACCGAAAATGATGTCAGAATATCCAATATAGAGCGTGCGCAATATGCGGTTTCCCTGCAACCTGATCTGTTTTTGCGGCTGCACTGCGACGGATCTTCAAACCCGGATGTCAGGGGCATCAGAATTTTTGTACCGGTTACCGGACCCTACAGCGATCAACTGCCAAAGTGGGGCGATCAACTTGGTTCCGAAATCAGCCGTGCTACAGGAGCACCTTTCCGGGGAACCAAAGCGAATGCCGAGTACACAGGCTTGAATTGGGCCGACTCTGTACCATCCTTTTTACTGGAAATGGGTTACATGTCAAATCCGGAAGAGGATGTGCTATTGTGCGATCCGGTTTATCAGCACAGGATTTCGGCCGGGATCGTTGACTTTATCGCCGGTATGCCGCCAAGGAGGTAAACATGGGCATTATTCCAACCAGAGAGAAAGCCTGGGAACTGCTTGCTGAATATAATTCAGATCAATTTCATTTGCAACACGCTGTCACTGTTGAATGTGTAATGCGGTATTTTGCTGAAG
>CAZOMW010000053.1:0-2338 GCA_964581135.1 uncultured Oscillospiraceae bacterium | reverse complement strand
TGAAGAGCTTGGATTTGGTGAGGAAGCTGATTTCTGGGCAACTGTCGGCCTGCTGCATGATCTGGATTTTGAGCAGTATCCAGAACAGCACTGCATAAAAACACAAGAGATTTTACGTGAGCACGATGTTGATGAGAGGATAATTCGTGCTGTAGCCAGCCACGGCTACGGAATTACGGTAGCTATCGCACCTGAACATACAATGGAGAAAATTCTTTTTGCTGTAGATGAGTTGACCGGCCTGATAGGTGCGGTTGCAATAATGCGTCCTTCGAAAAGCGTTCTTGATCTGGAAACAAAATCCGTTATGAAAAAGTTCAAAACTCCAAAATTCGCAGCGGGCTGCTCAAGAGATGTAATTAATCAGGGGGCGGAAATGCTTGGCTGGAGTCTGGAAGAACTGATAACCAGAACGATTCTTGCTATGAGAAGCTGTGAAAAAGAAATGTAAATTCCGGATTTCCAGTAATAGATGTGCAGACTATAGCCAGCAGTAGATGTGCAGGAATTATCCCGATGGCACACGGTACGGATGCCGGAGGCTCTATTCGCCAACCTGCCTCCTGCTGTAGCGTTGTGGGCCTGAAACCAAGCCGCTTCAGGACACCATATGGACCGATCAACAGCGATTTTTTAGAACCGCAAATTCTGAATGCTTACAATTTCGGCAGCAGAACTACAGGTTTGGATTATGTTTGGGCTCAGAATATAAATAATTCAATCTCAAGATCAATGGCGGAGTTCCTGAATAACTATGACCTTATGCTTAGCCCGACTATGGGAATTCTGCCGCCGGAAATTTGTGAAATATATGGGGCCACAGGTACAAGCACTGAGGAGTGGACACGTAAGAAAGGCTATTGTTCCCATTTTAATAATCCGTTTAATGCCTCTGGCCAACCTTCAATCAGTTTACCTTTGCATATCAGTAAAAACGGTTTGCCTATCGGTATGCAATTTTCAGCGGCGATTGGCAGAGATGAGCTGATTCTCTTAATTGCTGCTGAGCTCGAAAGAGAACTTCCCTGGCGGGATAAGCACCCGTCGCTATTTCTGGGCCGAACGAAAGCTTGAACAATCTGCTCAGGCGAAAATCATTTTTTTGAATTCCAACCCTCAATACCGGGGTGACTCCGGCGCCATGTTCATTAATCTGGTTGGGGACTGGCTCTATTTTGTCAATGGGAGCTACGACCAATTGGATCCGGAAAATGGCAAGCTTTTCAAAATGAAGACAGACGGATCAGATCGCAAGCAGCTAGGCGACTTGAATGCACAATTTCCGTATGTCGAAGGTGACTCTCTCTATTTCATGGGAATCGCAGACAACAAATCCAAACTCTACAAAATTGAAACCGATGGATCATCAACTACAACTCTTTCCGAAGACCAGATGCTGGGATTTATGGTCGAACAGGGGTGGATTTATTACATTTTGCCAAAAGATGGTGCGCAAGGGATTCTTTACAAGATGAAAACGGATGGCACAGCTAAAACACCTCTATCACAGGAAGAGATGACGTCGTTTGCGGTCCATGATGGTTGGATTTATTACAGGTTGAAGTCCAAGAACAGCGAAACGGAAGATCTGACTTGGTTCAGGATGAAAACAGACGGCACTGCGAGTATGAAGATCGGCAATCTTGGCACTGGTAATACCAATATCCAGAATGACTGGATCTATTACGGCGTCGAAAACCAGCCCACCGGCGGTCAGGGCAAGACCACCTACCAATTCGGGAAGATCAAAACTGATGGAACCGGGCAGACTGTTCTTTCAGAAGAGAATGCGGCTCTAATCTATCTTTATAACGATCTGGTCTACTATGTAAGCTTTGATTTCTCGTTCTCCTCGGGGCTGGCCTTTATCCTCAACCGCATGAAACCAGATGGAACCGACAAGTTGGTTGTTGCGAAAACAGATTTGTCATTGATGCCGACCCCAAGCCAGACAAGCGAGCCGCCTGAGGAAGGCGATAATCCGCCTTACGCATATGATGCTGGAAAGGGTTACACAATTACCATGTCTAAGACAGGGATCGCATTACTCGGTGAAGTAGACGGTGATTTCGAATTTAAAGAATTGCATAGCTGGGGTGGCGGTGTCGCAGTTGCCGCCGGATACTACCACTTGCTGAAACAAATCATTGTTATACTGGTCAAATAGCGTATGCTATAAGTATGGGACAGGCTGGCTGAATTATTATATGCCAACTTGAGAATTATATTTCTTAATATTGAAGATCACTTGAAATAATTCCTCTAATTAAATTGATATATGTGGCTCTCTGAAAAAGAGTCAGTCAATCACATGCAAGATTTTCAAAAATAACAATTT
>CAZOMW010000052.1:0-11185 GCA_964581135.1 uncultured Oscillospiraceae bacterium | reverse complement strand
GCTGACCAAGGGCTGGTCCTACCGGCGGCGCTGGAGTGGCTTTGCCCGCAGGTATTTGCAGTTTGATATAACCTGTGACTTTTTTAGCCATTAACGTCCACCTCCCAAATTTTTGGTTTTTTATTTATTATCAGCGCCAGAGCGCGAATAACCTGTTTGTTTTGTTCTGCAGCCAGTCAATCTGATCTTGCTGCTTGTTTCTGCTTCTGCTGCCCGAGCTGTCATGTTCGTTACCAGCGGTATATTCGCTACAGCGCTGAAACGGCTGCTCAAAGGCGCATTATCTGATGCAGTTCGAGCTCAACCGGTGTTTCCCGGCCGAACATGGATACCAGAACGCGAACTTTTTTCTTTTCGAGATTTATCTCTTCCACTGTGCCGATAAAGCTTTCCAGCGGCCCATTGATAACCTTGATCGAATCACCTACTCCGTAATCAACAACCGGCTCCCAGGCTGATTCAAGGCCCATGAGCATCAGCTCTTCTTCAGTCAGCGGGGTAGGCTTGGAGCTTGATGGCCCGACAAAACCTGTAACACCGCGAGTGTTGCGCACGATATACCAGATTTCGTCAGTCAGTACCATTTTTACCAGAACGTAGCCGGGGTAGATCTTACGTTGAATGGTCTTTTTCTTACCATCCTTAATTTCGATCTGCTCCTCCATCGGCACTGAGACTTCCTGAATGAAATCCTGAATGCCTCGGTTTTCGACAATCCGCTCCAGGGTCGCCTTGACCTTGTTTTCGTACCCCGAGTAGGTATGTACTACATACCACTTGGCTTCATTGGCACTTTCTTCAACCATTAAAAATTAACTCCTTCAGTTCGGACGGTCGCGGCAAACCTGCTATCAGCCGGATGTTGCCGCAGTGGTCGCGGCCGAAGCTGTTGTTTCGGCAGTGGTAGTCGGGACTGTTGTCCCCTCTGTTGTGGCAACAGTTGTTGAAACAGTGGTTGGCGTGGTGACATCATAGAAGCCGACTCCTTCCAGAATCGCTCCCAACAGGGAGTCAAGCACAAACAGGAGAATACCAGCGGTGAGCGCAATTGCGATTACCGTCATTGTGCTGTGGATAAGCTTCTTGCGGTCAGGCCAGACAACCCGCTTCAGTTCTGCTTTTAAATTGGAAAAGAACAAAGACAGGCGCTTGCCGATGCTCGGCTTGCCCTTTTTGTCTTTTTCAGATACTTTGACTTTTTTATCGGATTTTACGTTGTCAGCCATGCTTAGCACTTCCTCATTTCACGCAAGCTTATATTACTTGGTTTCCTTGTGGGTGGTATGCTTGCGGCAGAAACGGCAATACTTTGACATTTCGAGTCTGTCCGGATCGTTCTTTTTGTTTTTCATCGTGTCATAATTACGCTGTTTGCAATCAGAGCAGGCCAGCGTTATTTTGTCACGGGCACCTGGTTTTGCCATGTTATGTACACCTCCGCATGTGTGGGTAAACAGATTCACTGTCCGGAAATCTTCACATAAAAAAAGAGCTTTCTGCGGACAAGCAAACGAATTCTATCACAGGGCATTGTGATTGTCAAATAAAACCCGCTTTTACAGGATGATTTTTTCAGGTTCTGAAAGGGCACTTAACGGCGCTTTTTCAGCTCTGAATAGATATCGTCAAGTGATACTCCCTGTTCAACCAGTAATACCAGTAGGTGGTAAAACAGATCACTGGCTTCATAAGTCACCTGCTCTTTGCTGGCATTTTTTGCGGCGATAATCACCTCGGCTGATTCTTCGCCGACTTTTTTGCAGATTTTATCTATACCTTTGGCAAATAAATAATTTGTGTAAGAACCCTCCTTCGGGTTTATCTGGCGATCAGTTATAACTCCATATAATTCATCTAGGATCAGGCCGATATTACTCATGTTCTCCTCCTGTGAGCACTTTCTTTTGTAATTTGCCTGTATCAGGTTCTGATACAGGCAGGTTTTGTCAAAGCAAGCTGGCCAGCGGCCGGAAAAAGCAGCTGAAGGCGCCGGTGTGACAGGCGGCTCCGAGCTGATCAACGCGGTAAAGCAGTGTATCCTGATCACAATCAACCGCGATCTGGACAACCTTTTGGAAATGGCCGGATTGTTCACCCTTGAGCCATAACCGGGCACGGCTGCGGCTATAGTAGTACATCAGACCTGTTTCCAGAGTTCGGGTAAAGGCTTCTTCATTCTGGTAAGCCTGCATCAGGATGCGGCTGTCCGCGTCAGATTGCAGTACGGCATTTACCAGACCATCCTTGTTTTTCTTCAACAGCTGCCATATTTCGGCTGCCCGGGCAGCGGGAGGCAGCAGGTGCGGCGAACGGGCAGCTTCGCGCTGCTGCAGTTCGGCAACACCTTTGGCCAGTGATTCAGGCAGATTGTCAAGATTCACCGGAATACCGCGCAATGCCAGATAGGCTTTGAGATTTGGTATGGCAACTTCACCGAAATGGAACAGGCTGGCTGCCAGAACAGCGTTCGCACCTCCCAGTGTGATTCCGTCATAGAAATCACTGTAGCTGCCGGCACCGCCCGAAGCAGTCACCGGAATACTGATGGCGTCAGCTACCCGACGCGTTATATCGAGGTCAAAACCGCTCTTGGTTCCGTCCTTGTCCATGCTGGTCAGCAGGATCTCACCTGCACCCAGACTTTCAGCTTTTTTTGCCCATTCTACCGGATCCAGGCCGGCCGAACGGGTGCCGCCTGCTATTACAACATCGTAAGTTCCATCCGGCTCAAGCTTGACATCGATCGCCACAACTATGCGCTCGCGTCCAAACTGATTTGCTGCTTCCCGTACAAGTTCAGGATTCTGTACAGCAGCTGAGTTAAGTGAAACTTTATCAGCACCCGCAGCCAGAGTGGCCCGAATATCATCGATACTCCGGATGCCGCCGCCGATTGTGAACGGGATGGTTGCTGCTGCCGCGACTTTACTTGCCAGCTCCAGCAGTGTACTGCGTTCTTCCAAAGTCGCCGATATGTCAAGGAAAACCAGTTCATCGGCTCCGGCGGCACTGTATTCGCGGGCTGCCTCCACCGGGTCGGCCGCGTCTCGGATATCTACAAAATTGATGCCTTTTACTACTCGCCCGTTTTTAATATCTAAACAGGGAATTATTTTTTTTGCCAGCATTCTTCGAGCCTCACTTTATTCTCATAGATGGCTTTGCCAACGATAATTCCGGCAGCGCCTGCGGCTCGGGCGGCTGCAATATCAGCCATGGAAGCAACTCCGCCCGATGCTATAATATCAAGCCCGGTTTCACGTACCAGACGCGCGACCTCATTGACCGCAGTGCCTGACATCATGCCGTCGCGGCTGATATCGGTATAAATAATGGTACGGGCGCCAGCCTCTTTCATGGTACAGGCCAGTTCCAGCACAGGCATTTCGCTGTCATTTGTCCAACCGTCAACGCTTACCATTCCATTTCGGGCATCCAGGCCGATGACAATCCGGCCGGGCGCCAGCTTAAGTGCCTCGCGCGTGAAAGACTGGTCACGCACAGCGGAGGTGCCGATAATCAGGCGCCAGACACCAGGCGTCGCTAAAAGCTTCTCTACAACCTCCAGATTGCGGACTCCGCCGCCGGTCTGGATCAGCAGGCCGCTGGTGCGTGCAATTTCTGCAATCAGGTCGTCGTGGGCGCGCACCCCGTCGCGGGCCGCGTTCAGATCAACTACATGCAGATGACGCGCGCCAGCCTCGTAAAAGCGACAAGCCAGAGCAACCGGGTCCTTATCGTAAATCGTTACTTCGTCATAGCGGCCCTGACGGAGGCGCACCGCCTGACCGTCAAGTAAATCGATAGCCGGAAAGATAATGAATTCTGTGGCTTTGGACATTGATTTCTCCTGTAAGTGGTTAATGAGTCAGCGGGTCAGTTCCGGAGATGTAGTGTACCAGGGGCAGGCATCTGCAGCTCTTGTAAATTCGCGGCCAGTCAATCGTTCATAGGCCTGACGGTATTTTTCTGCTGTTTTGTCAATAACTGCCTGCGGCAGCGTCGGCGGCGGCGGTGTTTTATCCCAGGTCAGGGTTTCGAGCCATTCACGCAGATACTGCTTGTCGAAGCTGGTTTGCGGGCGTCCGGGCTCCCAGGTTTCTGCTGCCCAGAAGCGCGAAGAATCCGGCGTGAATATTTCATCAGCGATAACCAGTTTTTCATCGATCAAACCGAATTCAAATTTGGTATCCGCCAGGATAATGCCCTGCCCGGCAGCGTAGGCAGCGGCGGCTTCATAAAGCGCCAGACTGCTGGACTGCACTTCGAAAGCCCGTTTGCGGCCAATCAGTTTTGTCAGATCATCAAAAGTAATATTAATATCGTGCCCGGATTCCGCTTTGGTTGAAGGTGTAAACATCGGTTCGGGCAGCTTGTCACCCTGACGAAGGCCTGACGGCAGCGGAATGCCGCTGACTTTACCGGTGTGGTTATATTCTTTCAGCGCTGAACCCTCAAGATAGCCGCGGACGATGCATTCGGCGGGCAGCATCTTCGCCTTGCTTACCCACATGGAGCGGCCAGCCAGACGATCCGCATACTTGCTGAGTCCGGCCGGATAATAAGCGGGGTTGGTCGAAAGAACGTGATTTGGCATCAGGTCCTTCAAACGGTCAAACCAGAATGCCGAAATACTGTTCAGCACAACCCCTTTGTTTGGAATCAGTTCAGCAAAAACTACATCAAAAGCTGAAATACGATCAGTCACAACTATGACCAGCGAGTCACCAAGATCGTAAATATTGCGAACCTTTCCCTGAGAATGTAAGGGCAAATCAATAAAATCGGTATTACTGATTGTCTGATCCATTGGTCTCCTCCTCTTGCCGGCTCTGCCGGTACAGCTTGTTTACAGCATACCTTTTGTGGATGGGATTGTATCGGGACTGGCTGGATCGATGGCCAGAGCGGTTTTAAGACAGCGGCCGAAGGCTTTAAACATCGCCTCAATAATATGATGGTCATTTATCCCGTATTGGCAGTTCAGGTGCAAAGTGATTCCGGCATTGTAAGCAACAGCACGGAAGAATTCTACTGTCATCTGGGTTTCAAAAGCACCAACTGTAGAACTTTTGAAATCAGCGTTGAAAACCAGGTAAGGGCGGCCTGATACATCAACAACTGCCTGCACCAGAGCTTCATCCATCGGAATAATTTCCGTAGCGTAACGGCGGATGCCGCGTTTATCACCAACAGCCCGGGCAATTAACTGGCCAAGCACTATTCCGATATCCTCTACTGTATGATGAGTATCTACCTCCAGGTCTCCTGTGGCGTCAATTTCGAGTGCCATCCCGCCATGACGGGCAAACAGAATCAGCATATGATCCAGAAAAGCAATTCCTGTTTGAACAGATGACTCGCCATTGCCGTCCAGCCAAAGGCTGCCGGTAATATCGGTTTCGAGGGTGCGGCGGTTCAGTTTAGCACTGCGCATTTTTGACCTCCCTGCTCCGGATAAACGGAGCCATTTCCTTTGATTCCAGAATTCTATATTGAATTCCAGTGATTAATTTCAGGTAATTCTGGTTTATTCTACTTGATTATAGCGCTGGCCCGCCTGCACCGGCAACCGGTGGTGACAGTATGGAATGCAGAGCTGTGGTCAATGTTTGCATTTCGGGCCCGGTACCAATGCTGATTCGCAGGTAATCAGCAATCCGCTGCTGGTTAAAGCGGCGGACCAGAATTCCGCGGTCACGTAAGGCTTGTTGTAAAAACCTGCCCGTATATTCGGGATGACGGACAAAAATAAAATTCGCCTGTGAATCAACAACTTCAAAGCCAAGCCTTAACATTGCTGCCGCTGTTTTTTCACGGGTCGCGATTATCCTGCTGCGGGTTTCTTCAAACCAGGCGCCATCGTTCATGGCAGCAATACCGGCAAGCTGTGAAATGTATCCGACTGTGTAGCTGTTAAAGCTGTCCCGGATGCGCTCGAGGCCGGAGATCAGCGCAGGGGAGCCAAGAGCGAAGCCCAACCGCAGTCCAGCCAGTGAACGTGATTTGGAAAATGTCTGGACTATAAGGATATTGTCATATTCATCAAGCAGCGGAACCGCCGTTTCACCACCGAAATCTATATAAGCTTCATCGATGATCAGTAAACGATCCCTGTCGGAGGCGGCGATGTCCGCCAGCGTTGCCAAAGGCACCGCCTGTCCGGTTGGCGCATTTGGATTCGCCAGAACAATGCCGGCAGAAGGGGCTTTAAGTTCCGTCAGCGGCAGGCTCATATCAGGCAGCAGTGGGATGGTTCGATAGGGTATTTCATAACGATGCGCATAAACCGGATAAAAGCTGTAGGTGATATCGGGAAACACTATTTTCTTCTCCGGCTTCGTTAAGTCTGATTCAGGTGGGCAGACAGGATTAAAGAAAGCCTGAAAACAGAAAGCAAGGATTTCATCTGAACCATTGCCGCAGAATATCTGGTTTTCTGCCAGATTGTAATAAGAACCGATGCTTTGGCGCAGAAGCTGTGATGTCGGATCCGGATAAAGACGCAAGCGGGCCGGGTCGGCGTTGCGGAGCGCAGCCGCTACATCAGGTGAAGGTGGATATGGATTCTCATTGGTATTAAGCTTGATCAGGCGCTCGCGTGGCTGTTCTCCGGGAACATAAGGCTCAACAGTCTGAGTAATATTGCTCCAGAAACGGTTGACAGGTTGTTTTTGACGGGGTGTTTCCACAATCGGACCTCCTGGTATATTTTACTTTTCGCTTACTCAGAATCACTCGCTTGATTCTGCGGTCTTTGACCTGTATCAGCCAGAGCCCGGCCAAATCGCACCCGCACGCTTTCGGCGTGGCAGGTCAGCTGTTCGGCTTCGGCAAAGCGGGCTATCTTTTCCCAGCAGCGCTCCAGAGCCGGACGGGAGTAGTCAATCAGGCTGATTTTCTTTTGAAAATCAGCGGTGTGCAGCGGCGAAAAGAAACGGGCAGTACCGCTGGTAGGCAAAACATGATTGGCGCCGGCAAAATAATCGCCCAGCGGTTCAGGGCTGTAATGCCCAAGAAAAATCGCGCCGGCGTTGCGGATCTGGTCTACAAGCGCTGCCGGTTCGGCGACACATAGCTCCAGATGCTCCGGTGCCAGCTCGTTAGCGAAGCTGCAGGCATCCTCCAAACCGGGGACAACCAGAATTGCGGCATAATCCCGCAGCGAGGCAGTCAGAATTTCCGAGCGTGGCATCAGCTGGGCCCGGCGGCGAACTTCAGCAGCAGTTTCCGCGGCTATGCGGGCAGAGGTTGTGATCAGAATTGAAGATGCCAGCCGATCATGTTCAGCCTGCGAAAGCATATCGGCAGCAAGGAAAGCCGGGGTGGCAGATTCATCAGCTATGATCAGAATTTCACTTGGTCCGGCAAACATGTCAATATCGCAATGGCCGAAAACCAGACGTTTTGCGGTATTTACATAAATATTTCCCGGGCCGCAGATTTTGTCGACTGCCGGTATTGTGGCTGTTCCATAGGCGAGTGCCGCGATAGCCTGGGCGCCGCCAACCTTATAAATACTGTCAACACCGGCCAGAGAAGCAGCGGCAAGGATGGCCGGCGCTATGCTGCCGTCGCGACGGGGCGGGGTGCACATGACAACACGGCGAACTCCAGCGGCTTTAGCCGGCAGTGCATTCATCAGCACGGAAGAAGGCAGCGGCGCGGTTCCGCCCGGCACATAAATCCCAACCAGATCAAGCGGCCTGGTAAGTAAGGCAACTCTGGCTCCCCGGCCGTCATCAATTTCCACCTGAGGCTGGATCTGTGCCACATGGAAGCTGCTGATGTTCTCCGCAGCTTCCTGCATAACCTCAATGAGTTCCGGATCAGTAGCTTCGAACGCTGCGCTGATTTCACTTTCACTCACAATCAGGTTCTCGGAGCTAAGGTCAACAAAATCAAATTCTTTAGTGTAGCGAAGAATTGCCGCATCACCTTCACGGCGGACAGATTCGACAATTGCGCTGGTAACCCCGGTGATATCCGTTCGCGTCATTTTACCGCGTGCGCCCAGGCGGGCAACTATCGACTGACGCTCACTCCTGTCGGTATAAATGATCGGGATATCTATCAGGCTCATGTGTTCTCCTTCTGTTCTGAAAACTGTCCTTCGGCGGTTCTGACAGCCAATCGGGCACGTATGGCGCTGACCAGAGGATTTATGCGGGCAGCTTTCATTTTCAAACTGACGCGGTTAATCACCAGCCGGGCACTGATATCCGCTATGTTCTCCAGCACCACAAGGCCGTTTTCTTCCAGCGTACGACCGCTTTCAACTATATCAACTATAAGTTCCGCCAGTCCGATTAAAGGGGCAAGCTCAACCGAGCCGTTAAGCTTGATAATCTCAACGCTTTCATGCCGGCGATCCTCAAAATAAGCACGGGTAATATTTGGGTACTTGGTACCGATACGCTTATTCGGAATAGCATTAATACGGCCGGCAAGCTCAGGCGCGCCGCAGACACACATCCGGCAGGCGCCGAAACCTAAATTTAGCACCTCATACAGACTTCGTCCTTCCTCAAGCAACGTATCTTTGCCAACAACGCCGATATCCGCGGCGCCATAATCAACGTAGGTAGGCACATCGGCTGGCTTCGCAAGAATGAAGCGAATATCCTGCTGTTCATCAGTCAGAATCAGTCGACGTGATTTTTCTTTGGCAACGCTGCAATCCAAACCCGATTCCTCGAACAGTTCAATTGCCTGCTCAGCCAGGCGCCCCTTTGATAAAGCTATGGTTAGTGTATTCATTCTGCCGCTCCTCCTGCTTCAGCTGTTGCCGTTGACAGCACTCGTATGTCCCCGTCAGCTGCCAGATAACGAATGCTGACAGGCTGATTGAAAGGATCTGCTGCGGCAGCATCGCTGGCAGCCGCCATGGCGCCCAAATCAGCTTCGCTGCGTCTGCTGCAGTCCAGAATTACTTTTTGGCCTGCAGCCCGCAGTTCACGGGCATACTGCTGAGCGGCGGTCCGGGAACGGGAAGCGTAACCCAGGAGAATCGTATCGGCAGGTTCCGGCGAAACAATCTGCTGGCGGCGCAGGGCAGTCAGGATAAAATTGAGGCCGATAGAAAATCCTGTAGCCGTTAAGTCACGACCGAAGGCAGCAGCAACAGTATCATATCGGCCGCCGCTGAATAACGGAAATCCCAATCCATAGGTAAAACCTTTAAAGATTGTACCGGTATAATAATCAAGGCTTTGCAGCATGCCGAGATCAAGCGAAATATAATCCAGCAGTCCGTCAGCTTGCAGAACCAGCAATACTGCTTCCAGATTATCCAGTGCCTTGCCGGCAAGTGGTCCGTCGATTTCCTGCCGCAACTTTTCAATCACATCAAAGGTGCCATACAGCTCAGGCATCATCAGTAGAACACGACGCACTGATTCCGGCAGCGAAAGTGAGGCCACGCAGGCTTCGAGCGCAACTATCTGTTTTGCGTCTATAGCCTGCTGTAAATCGAGCGCTGCTTCGGCGGGGATTTCATAATCCGCCAACAGGCCTTTGAAAAAAGCAACCTGACCAAGAGATACCTGCAGATTTTCAATTCCGCAGCGTCGAGCCCCTTCGATTGCCAAAGCGATAACCTCGGCGTCTGCTTCCGGTGTAGCGCAGCCCATAAGTTCAACACCGGCCTGGGTGAACTCGCGCTGGCGGCCGCCGCCATGTTCCTGATAACGGTACATATTGCCTATGTACGAAAGGCGCAGCGGCAGGCTGCTGTCACGTAAAGTAGTCGCCGCAAGTCGCGCGGCCGGGATTGTGCCATCGTACCGCAGACAGAGAATGCGGCCTTTTTCGTCGAAGAATTTGAACAGGCCTTCCTGTGGGGCAAAACCGCCGCCCGCTGCATAGGCATCATAGAATTCTATAGCCGGTGTCTCGATTTCCCGATAACCGCTGACAGCGAACAGATTCCGTAAACCGGTCTCAAGGCGCCGTTTAGCCTCGCAATCGTCAGGCAGCCAGTCCAGAACACCGTCTGGCAAATAAAACTTCCAGTTATTCAAATCGAACCCTCCGCCTGTCAATTCATCTATAAGCTACACTTCATTTTTACCGCTTTACCTTGTTAAACCGATAAAGCAATAAATTGAATTATAGACACGTTCTCTGACTCTGTCAAGCCTGAGAAAAAACGCTGGAATGTTTACGAGCATCCCAGCGTTATCTATAAGGTTATGGCCGGTCTTCACCGGCTTATGTCGGCTTAAAAAGCTTATGAGTTCTCCGCGGCCTGGCCGCTGCATCAGATAATGAGTTGTTTTTATAAAAGCTCAGTTTGCCGAGAGGGCTGCCGTTTTTTCGCGGGCTTTAACCAGGGCCTGTTCAACAATCATATCCTTGACTTTCATCAGGCGAGTCAGGTTGCCGCGTTCATTTTCTTCCATTTTCATAGAAATAGAGTGAATAGTTTCAGTCAACTCAGGTATAAGAATGTATTCCAGTGAGTTAACCCGGCGTCTGGTTTTTTCAATTTCATCAGCCAACAGCTGGGCAGTTTTTTCCGAGGTCGCCAGCTCCAGCATCAGTGGGAAAACCTCGCTCAGAATAACAATTGAGAGATCCAGCTCAGCAGCCGCGGAAGCCATGCCATAAGGCAGATTCTGCAACTGTCCGCTTATCAGGTGAGTAGAACTGAATACTGGCACATTTACACTCATTATATTACGGGCATCCACATCTACAGTCATTGTTTCGTGTCCGGCCATCAAGGCTGAGCGCAGTGTTTCCGGTGACATAACCGCCCGTGCCAGTACCATCTGCTCATTGGCAACCCGGAACTTCGCTTCAACGTCTTCGCGCAGACGTTTGTTTTCCCGGATAATATCGAGAAACTGGCGCATTAACTCATCGCGCTTGTCTTTCAGTAGCTTATGACCGCGCCGTGCTGTAAGCAGCTGGCGTTTGAGACGCAGCAGCTCCATACGGTTCGGGTTGACAAGGCGTTTGCTGGCCATAGAAATAGTTCCTCCTGTGATCCAGTTGCTTGACGGCTGATTCAGTACTCGCCGCCGTCACGTATATGTTTAAACGAAAACGCTGAGCATTAATCCGTTTTTTTGTAATACTGATCAATGAATTCGTCTTTGACGCGCTTAAGTTCGTTACGCGGCAGCATAGAAAGCAGCTCCCAGCCGATTTTCAAAGTTTCTTCAATCGAACGTTCCGT
>CAZOMW010000051.1:0-11696 GCA_964581135.1 uncultured Oscillospiraceae bacterium | reverse complement strand
ACCCAAAATTGGCCGCAACGACCCCTGTCCCTGCGGCAGTGGCAAAAAATACAAGCTCTGTTGCGGCCGCGCCTGAAACACCGTTGAAGAAGGGAATTAGACTTAGCATGAATAAAACAGCAATTCGTGAACTATATAGTGATCCGGAAAAGTATGCCGGCAAGGTCGTGAGAGTCGCCGGTTGGATCCGCACTCTGCGTGACCAGAAACAATTTGGCTTTATCAGCCTGAATGATGGCTCTTTTTTCAGTCCGCTGCAGGTTGTAATCGATCGGGAGCGCCTTGCAGACTACGACCGGATCGCCCATCTGGGCAATGGCTCGGCAATCATTGCTGAAGGAACGCTCGAGCTGACACCGGGTGCTAACCAGCCTTTTGAGATGAAGGCGGACAGTATTACGGTTGAAGGCGGCTCGCCGCCGGAATATCCACTGCAGCCGAAACGCCATTCACCGGAGTACCTGCGTACCATTGCCCACCTGCGGCCACGGACCAATTTATTCAATGCTGTTTTCCGTGTGCGTTCCGTTGCGGCCTTTGCGATTCATAAATTTTTCCAGGAACGTGATTTTCTTTACGTACACACACCGATCATCACAGGCAGTGATGCTGAAGGAGCCGGCGAAATGTTCCGGGTGACGACACTCGACCTCAAGCAAACCCCTCTCACAGACGCTGGCGAAATTGATTTCAGCAAGGATTTCTTCGGCCACGAAACTAACCTGACTGTAAGCGGCCAGCTGAATGCTGAAGCTTTCGCCATGGCCTTTGGCAATGTCTATACCTTCGGGCCGACTTTCCGGGCCGAAAACTCCAATACCAAGACCCACGCGGCGGAATTCTGGATGATTGAGCCGGAAATGGCTTTTGCTGATCTGGCTGATAACCGCCGGGTCGCTGAGGAAATGATCCGCTACATAATTCGTACTGTTCTCGACAGCTGTCCTGCAGAAATGGAATTTTTCAACAAATTCGTTGATAAAGGCCTGCTTGAACGCTTGCAGCTGGTTGCGGATTCCGATTTCGGCGTCATTTCATATACGGATGCGATTGAAGAGCTTAAAAAGGCCGGCAATATTTTTAATTTCCCGGTTGACTGGGGCTGTGACCTGCAGACTGAGCACGAGCGTTTCCTGACTGAAAAACTGTTTAAAAAGCCGGTATTCGTTGTAGATTACCCTAAGGACATCAAGGCATTCTATATGAAGCAGAATCAGGACGGACGCACAGTAGCGGCGATGGATTGCCTCGTCCCTGGAATCGGCGAAATAATCGGCGGGAGCCAGCGTGAAGATAACTATGAAATCCTTCGCACCCGGATGCAGGAAATGGGTTTGAAGGAAGAAGAATACTGGTGGTATCTGGATCTGCGCCGTTATGGTTCAGTTCGCCATGCCGGCTTCGGACTTGGCTTTGAGCGCATGATTATGTATTTAACCGGCGTTTCAAACATTCGTGATGTTATTCCGTTCCCGCGGACAACCGGCAATGCCGAATTCTGATTGATGGCTGCCGGACCACAGCTGATTCTGGCCAGTGCCTCGCCGCGCCGGCTTGAGCTGCTCGAACGCTTTTACCCGGCGGAGCGGATTACGGTTATCGTGCCTGAGTACGACGAAGCTCCGCTGCTGAAAGGTGTGAGGGCAGAAACAGCTTCAGATCCGACAACTCTTGCAGAACAACTTGCTGCCGGTAAGCTGACAGCGCTGCTTGAGCAATATGAGCTGTCGGCTGAATCGCTGGTAATCGCTGCCGACACAATTGTAACTATAGACGGTGAAATGCTGGGCAAACCGGAGTCGGGCAGGGAAGCGGCAGAAATGCTGAGACTGCTTTCTAATCGCACCCATAAGGTAGTTACCGGTCTGGCAATCCTGATTGACTCCTGCGGTCGTGTCCGACAACGAGTCACGGCTGAAACAACAGAAGTAACCTTCGGCCGCCTCGATGAGGCAATGATTGAATGGTATCTTGCTTCCGGCGAACCCTTTGATAAAGCAGGGGCTTACGGCATTCAAGGCCTTGGCGCGGTTTTTATCAGTGGAATCAACGGCAGCTATTATAATGTAATGGGCCTGCCTGTGCATCGACTGTATGTTGAACTGACCGAAATGGCGGCAACAACAGAATCAGCTCAAATGCGTTCATTTATCTTACCGTTTGCCGGACAGACCCTCTGAACGGAGGGCCTTATGTCGACAATCTCTACTACTGCTGCTACTGAAAATGCTACTACTGCAACTACTTTAACTGCAACCACCTGTTTGCCGGAAGCAATCGAAACGCCTGTAACTGATCAGAATTCTGTCAGGCCGGGAACGGACACACCGGCAAAGACCAGCAGCGAAATCCGCTACACAATGAAACAGATTCCAGACAGTGAGCGACCTGGTGAACGCTTTTTCGCACTTGGCCCCGCAGCTTTGACTGATGCTGAATTGCTGGCGATTATCATCCGTAACGGCAATCGCAATTCGAACGCTCTACAGCTGGCACAGAATCTGATCATCAACGCTTCCGGCGGCAAGGGCGGGCTTGATTTTCTGCAGGACTGCTCGCTGGAAGAGCTGATGTCCCATGCCGGTATCGGCAGAGTCCGGGCGATTCAGCTAAAGGCTATTATTGAAATCGCGGCAAGAGCCGGCGCAGGTGCCCGCAAACCACGGGCGACGATCAGGACTCCACAGGATGCTGCGAAACTTGTGGAAACTGAAATGACCAATCTGCCGCGGGAAGAACTGCGGGCAATTCTGATGGATATCCGCAATCGGGTAATCCGGGTTATCCGGATCGCCGAAGGCGGTCTGGCAGCTTCGGTAATCTGTCCGCGCGATTTGTTCCGGGAAGCAGTACGTGCCAATTCCGCGGCTCTGATTCTGGCTCATAACCACCCCAGCGGCGATCAGTCACCAAGCACTGAAGATATTGAAACCACGCGGCGGTTTGTGGAGATGGGTGAACTGATGGGCGTTAAGGTAGTTGATCATATAATCGTCGCGCGCGGCGGTTTAACCAGTCTGAAACAGCAGGGATTAATTTGAAAACCAGTTGCGTTTGGGCTATCATAAACCAACCGTTATCCGGGCTCTGCCCGCTGTCTATTTGAGGAAGGAATCACACAGCACCTTGCGTCGCTTATTCAAAAACAAGATCGTTCTGGTGGTATTCACAACGCTGTTGTTGTTGGCTTTTGTTATTTTGTCAGCAATACCGGGCAGTTTTCTTAATACGCTGACCAGCCCTGTTTCGATTGTCTTCGGGCCGGTTCAGAATGCTGTTTACGGGATAATGACTAAAGCAAATGACTTTTACAGTGCTTTCCGTGAAGGTTTGCAGATCAGAGAAAAGAACCGTGAACTGGAACAGGAAAACGTTGAGCTGAAAAATCAGATCACGCAGCTGCAGGAAGCCGGCCGTCAGTACCAATCGCTGAAGGACGCTTTTCAGCTCAAAGATCGTTATGCTGATTTTGAAATCATGGGTGCGCGGATTATGACCCGCGAACTGGGCTCATGGTTTGATATTTTCCGCATCGATTCCGGCATGAAAGACGGAATCAATGTTTCTGAAACTACATCCTATGCTGTAGTTGATGCCCAATCCCGCCTGGTCGGCCGGGTGCTTTCAACGGATCTGATATCAGCGCGGATTCTGCCGCTGCTGCATGAAGGCTTTGCCATGAGTGCCAAAGTTAATTCTGCAACCGGCGCGCTGGTGCGTGTACGCGGCGATCTCGACCTTAAAAGCCAGGGGTTGTGTGTGGTTGATCACATTCCTTCTGCAGCCGTTATCCGGGCTGGCGACGAAATTATCACCAGTGGGGAAGGCGGTCTTTTCCCGGCCGGCCTCCCGATAGGCAAAGTCACGGAAGTCAGGGACTCCGGCTCCCGCCAGACCCGTATAGCTGTTCTGCAGCCTTACATCGATCTGGAAAACCTTGAAACGGTGTTTGTCATGAAAGGGAACGAGTAGCATGGAACGCAGCGCCCGGGTCCGCCAGATTTTTGTCTATGCCGTTTTTCTTGCCGGCTGTATTATTATGCAGATATTCTGGCCTCGTTCCTGGCTGCTTTGGGGGGCCAGACCTGATTTCACCCTGGTTCTCAGTGTGCTCAGTGGGTTTTTATTCGGAGTTGGCGATGGCATCGCAATCGGTCTGGCGGCCGGTTATCTCCGGGATGCGCTGGCAGGTCGCGGCCTGGGCCTGGGCATGCTGCTTTTAATGTACGCCGGCATCGGTGGTGCTTTTCTGTTTCGCCGGCGCTTTCGACGTCAACAGTTTTTCGCCTTAATCCTGGTGGCTCTGGTAACGGTATTTTATGCAATTATTATTTTCGGGCTGCATCGCTTTTTCCCTGTCATTCAGGATGTTGTACCCGCCTGGGAGACAATCTGGCAGCAAACTGCCGGAACCGCTGCCGGGACGCTGCTGCTGAATCTGGCAGCGGCTGTTCCAATGTTTCAGCTGCTTCTGCATGCCGGACCATACCGCAAGGGGCATTTGCATAGTGTAAACTCGGAAGTATTGACAGGAGACCATGTCTGGTGAGTGATCCCTCTTTTGGCAGTTATTATGCGTTTGATGAAGCTAACCAGGCTGAGCAGCAGGCGCAGGACGAACGCCCGCAACTGAAAAACAGGCTGGGCCGTTTTATGCGCAGCCGTTATGCTTTGCTTGCGGTTGCCTTTCTGTTGGCGGGCCTGATGATTTTTTACAACACTGCCGCCCTGCAGCTGGCCGGTGTATCAGCAGCCCCTGTCAGTGAGACCTCAGGTGTTTCACGGCAGCAGCTTATTCCCGCTAATCGCGGCGATATAGTGGATGCGGCCGGTATCCCACTGGCTTATTCGCGTTCAGTCAACGTGCTTTATCTTTCCTATGCTTCGCTGCCTGACAAAGAGCTTAACGCCATGCTGCTCGATTTGTCTGAATTTCTGACTGAGCATGGAGTTATCATTGAACCGGAGCTGGCTGATTATTTTCTGTTGGATCATTCCGGCTGCGAGCATGAAGAAGGTGCCGGAGCCGACTGCGGCCAGGCTGTCTTTGTCAAGGATGAAAAGGAAACAGCCTACTGGCAGACTGATAAAAACCTCTACGCGCTTACGGAAGCAAAACCGGGACAGGCTGAATCTGCTCTGAATGATTCGGTGAAACTTGATCCGGCTTTGTTTTTTGACTGGCTGCGTTATAAATACAAAATCGAGGATCCGGATGCCGATGGCCAGATGTACACCAGATCAGAAGCAATGCAGATCATTAACCTGCGTTATCTATTAACCAAAAACAACTGGACATTCATCAACGGCAGGCCTGTTGAACTGGCTCGTGATATACCGGATGAAGCAGTCAGTATTATTACCGAACAGAATTACCGTTTCCGCGGCGTAATGACCGGACTTGACTCAGAACGTGTCTACACAGATGACGCTAAGTACCTCAGTCATGTAATCGGTTATACCGGCAGAATTTCAGCCGCCCAGTATGAAGAGCTGAAATCCCTTGGCTACGCACCTGACGCTGTAACCGGACAGGCTGGTGTTGAAGCTTCGGCCGAGCGTTATCTGGCAGGACAGAGCGGCACTAAACCATACAACATCTGGAGTATTGCCGGCGAAGACGGTACTTTCTTTTCTGAAATTTCAGGCAGCGATCCGGTTCCGGGCGCCAATGTCCGTCTGACCATCGATCTTTATTTACAGAAAACAGCAAATCGGGTTCTGGAAAACGTCATTGAAGAAATTCGCAGCAGCCCCCGCAATGCAAACCTGGGTGATGCTGATGCCGGCGCTGTTGTCATGCTGGATGTCCGCACAGGCAAGGTTCTGGCAATGGCAAGTCACCCTTCTTACGACCCTGGTGATTTTATTAACCAGGCAACTGATAAAGAGGCCAGGCAACGGGTAGAGGATTACTTAACCAATAATCAGCAGAAAGCTATGTGGAACCGCACTATGATGGAAATCTATGCGCCCGGTTCTACATTTAAGCCGGTTACTGCGATTGCCGCCCTGGAAACCGGTGCCATAACACCAGCCAGCAATGTAATTAATGATCCGGGCAGAATTACAATTGACAACTGGCCGTTCCGGTGTCTGGAGTATCCCAGCCGTGGTCACGGCAATCTGACACTTCAACGAGCAATGGCGACCTCCTGTAATATTTATTTTTATCAGCTCGGGGTTCGAACAGGCATAGATAATATTGATAAATACGGCAAAATGCTGGGCCTGGGAGAACGTTCAGGTATTGACCTGCCCGGTGAAGCCAAGGGTTTCCGCTCCAGCCGCGAAACAAAAAAACTGCTGCGCGCCAATCCCGGCGATCAGATCTGGTTCCCGGCTGATACCGCGCAGACGGCTATCGGTCAGTTTGACAACAGTTTTTCGATTCTGCAACTGGCCCGATTTACAGCCGCCCTGGCAACAGGCAATCTGGTTACACCTTACGTAATTGATACCGTAACTCGCAATGACGGTACGGTAGTGCAGGCGGACCATCCGGAACCACAGCCGATCGGTCTTAAGGAATCAACTTTGGCTGCTGTCAGAAAAGGCATGATTGATGTTGCGCACGATAAAGAAGGAACAGCTTATTCCTACTTTAAGGATTACCCAATCAGAATTGCTGCCAAAACCGGTACAGCTGAAACCGGTTTTGAAGATGTTTCGTCTTCCAACGGCTTGTTCATTGCTTACGCTCCGGCTGATAACCCGGAAGTTGCAATTGCCCAGATAGTTGAAAAAGGTGCCTGGGGTTCCAACACAATCGGCATAGCAAAAGCTCTTCTTGATGATTATTTCGGCTTTACCGCTAAAACTGACCATGATTCAGTAGCTTTGCCCGGAATAAATTAACCTCATGTTAACTTAATTTGTTGTCATCCAGTGGTATAATATATCGATTTCAGCTGTGAATCCGCCAGCTTGAAATTTTTTGATTTATTGCAGATTGAAACTATAAATTGCTTAAATGCACAGCAATTGTAATATTTAGTATTGATTTTTTAGGCAATGATATATAATATAAGACAGTATGATAAAATTTAACTGGCAGTTAATGCCAGATCAGGAGGAATAATTTGTGAATATAGTACTTCTTGCAGATAATCGCAAGAATGAGCTACTGGTTAATTTCTGTATTGCCTATAGCCAGATACTTTCCCGGCATAATTTGTTTTCGTTGTTTACTACTGCCAGGCTGATTAACGATTCGGCCAAAATAAATGTTGACGGTCTGGCTGCCGACCTTGTCAGTGGACTTGATCAACTTGCTTCTCGGGTTCATTACAACGAAATCGACGCAGTAATTTACTTGCGAGATCCTTTGCTCGTAGAATATGATCTTCCCAACTCACTGATGAAAGCGTGTGATACAAACAGTATTCCGATCGCTACCAATATCGCGACCTCAGAACTGTTGGTGCTGGCGATCGACCGCGGTGACCTCGACTGGCGCGAACTGGTGCGCTAAGCGGTAAGTATACCGGCCTGAAGCGGTACGCGTTGAAGCAGCTGCCCCGATAAGCCGGGTTACATTGAGCTCATCAGCGATTAAATGCAACGAAAATATCAAAAACTCGCAGAAACATTCAATAAAAACTGATAATATAGACAAATATGCAGGAAATGAATTTCATTCCTGCATTTTTTATTGACATGGATTTAGTGCCGTACTAAAATGTTTACAACAATCAGCTGAACGCCCAGTGTCGTCATGGTAACATTAGATGTACGACGCTGGTTGACCATAAACGGGGGGAAAACCTATGAAAATTTTACAGCCTGTATATGAGCGAGTGGTCGCCCGCGATCCTCATGAGAAGGAGTTTTTGCAAGCGGTTAAGGAAGTGCTTGCAAGCCTGGAACCCGTTGCCGAACGCCACCCGGAATGGGTCGCCGCCGGCATATTTGACCGTTTCCTGGAACCGGAACGTCAGATTATCTTTCGTGTGCCCTGGATTGATGATGCCGGCAAGGTTCATGTGAACCGCGGCTTCCGGGTACAGTTCAACAGCGCAATCGGACCCTACAAAGGCGGCTTGCGGCTGCATCCCTCCGTAAATCTCAGCGTTATTAAGTTTTTGGGATTTGAACAAGTGATGAAAAACTCACTTACCGGTTTGCCGATTGGCGGCGGTAAAGGCGGTTCCGATTTCAATCCCCGCGGAAAGAGCGATCTGGAAGTAATGCGTTTTTGCCAGAGCTTTATGACTGAGCTCTCCCGCCACATTGGTGAAGACACGGATGTTCCGGCAGGCGACATTGGTACTGGAGCGCGTGAAATCGGCTATATGTACGGTCAGTACAAGCGCCTTAAGAATGACTATACCAGTGTTTTGACCGGCAAGGGATTAACCTGGGGCGGATCTCTCGGTCGTACTGAAGCAACAGGTTACGGTTTGCTCTATTTTATGGACGCAGCCCTGAAAGCCAAAGGCAAAAGCTTTAAAGACGCCACTGTTGTGGTTTCCGGTTCCGGAAATGTTGCGATTTATGCGCATGAAAAAGCAACGCAGCTTGGTGCTAAAGTAGTGGCAATGAGTGATTCTGACGGCTATATTTATGATCCCGAAGGTGTGGACCTGGCGACAGTCAAGGAAATCAAACTTGTAAGACGCGGTCGCATCAAAGAGTACCTCCAGGATCGTCCGGACGCTGTCTACACTGAAGGGTATACCGGCATCTGGCAGATCCCCTGTGATGTTGCTCTGCCTTGTGCTACTCAGAATGAACTTGACGGCGAAGCAGCAAGAACTCTGATTAAAAACGGTTGTTTCGCGATCGGTGAAGGCGCAAATATGCCTTCAACTCCCGAGGCAATTGATGTTTATCTTGAAAACAAAATCATCTATGGACCGGCAAAAGCCGCAAATGCCGGTGGTGTTGCCTGTTCTGCCCTGGAAATGAGCCAGAACGCGATGCGCTTGAGCTGGAGCTTCGAAAAGGTTGATGCCAAGCTCAAGGAAATCATGGAAAACATCTATAAGAATATCAGTGCGGCCGCAGCTGCCTACAATGAGCCTGATAACACTCATCTTGGCGCCAATATTGCCGGCTTTCTCAAGGTGGCAACAGCCATGTACGAGCAGGGAGTCGCTTACTGAATGCGGGCACTTGTCCAAAGAGTTAAAGAAGCACAGGTTAGTATCAAGGGGGAGACCATTGCCGCCATCGGTTCTGGTCTCCTTATTTTATTAGGAGTGGCAAAGGGTGACACTATTGCTGAAAGCGCCTGGCTGGCTGCAAAATGTGCTCGTCTGCGTATTTTTGAGGATGAGAACGGTAAGATTAACCGCTCGTTGTTGGATTGCGGCGGTGCAGCTCTTGTAGTTTCACAGTTTACGCTTTATGCTGATACCAGCCGGGGAAACCGTCCCGGTTTTGAACCGGCGGCGTTGCCTGCCGAAGCTGAGCCATTATACGAACACTTTCTGGCAGAGCTTGCCGGCTTTGGTATTCCAGTAAATCAAGGTGAATTTGGCGCGGACATGCTGGTTAGCCTGAAAAATGACGGGCCTGTAACAATCATGTTGGAGCGCTGAATACAGGAGTTTTTTCAATGTCTTTTTTATCTGAAAACAGGAAGCAAGCCCAGTTGTTTTTTGCAGCCGATTCAACAGGCGGCACAGCCGGGGCACCGAAAACACCACGCATCCGGGCTTTTCCCATGGGTGCTTTTGAAGCCAACGCGTATTTGATTGAAACAAATATAAATAACGTCCTGATTGACCCGGGGAGTGAACCTTCAGTGATAATGCCTGAGCTGCCGGTGATCAGCGCTATTATCTGCACGCACGGCCATTTTGATCACATTGCCGGTGCCGATGCCTTACGCAGACTGACCGGCGCTCCCTTGTGGATTCATGCTGATGATGCCAATGCGCTGACAGATCCACTGGTCAATGCCAGTCAGCTGGCCGGAACACCGCTGCGTCAGCAGCCAGCTGATCGATTACTGGCTGATGGGGACGAGATTGTACTGGACACTGATCACAAGCTGCAGGTTGTCGCAACCCCCGGTCATTCACCTGGCGGCATCTGTCTGCTGTTGCTGGCTGGGGAAAAGCCCTTAATCCTGTTCAGTGGCGATACCCTGTTTCGTGGCTCAATCGGGCGGCTGGATCTGGGCGGTGACCCGTTGGCAATGGCAGCCTCACTGAAGCGTCTGATGAAGCTGCCGGACAGCGTACAGGTTTACCCGGGGCATGGTCCGAAGACAACGATCGGCCGCGAAAGGGAGACAAATCCCTATCTGAAGGGCAATTACAATTTACTTTAAAACAGTTTGATGATATTATATCTGCTAACGCGCAGATGGAGAGAGTAGCGTTCATACCGGCCGGCAGAGAGGGTAGGGTCCAGGCTGAAAACCCACCCGGGCAGGAAAACGCGAAGTTCACTCCGGAGCGGCTCGTTGATGGCTATCAGCAGTAGACGCAGACGGTTCAGCCCCGAAATCGGCTGATTGAGTGCCGCAACCTGAGTTGCGGAATTCGGGTGGTACCGCGGAATAACCTTCCGTCCCGTTGGGGCAGAAGGTTTTTTATTGCAAAATCAGCATGCTTTCGGAAAAAGCCTGACCTTACGCCATGAACATTAACCTGAGGAGGAAAACATATTATGAATCCCTTGCAAGAATCATTGCTGGCTCTGAAGGCAGAATTTCTGCAGCAGGCCGGTGATATCAGTTCTCAGACAGAGATTGAGGATCTGCGTATCCGCTACCTTGGCAAAAAAGGTGAGCTGACTAAAATCCTGCGCGGCATGGGCGCGTTATCAGCTGAAGAGCGGCCGGTGGTTGGGCAGACAGCCAACGAGGTGCGCGCGGAAATCGAGCAGAAGCTGTCTGAACGTCAGGCCGAGCTGCATGCGGTTGAGCAGGAGCAGCGTCTGATCCGTGAAACCATTGATATCACTCTGCCGGCCAAAAGAAGGGCCCTGGGTGGACGTCATCCTCTGACCCGCGTTGTCGACGAGATCTGCGGTGTCTTCATGGGGTTGGGATTTACGATCGCCGAAGGCCCGGAAGTTGAACTTGATCATTATAATTTTGAAATGCTGCGCATTCCTGCAGACCACCCGGCGCGTGATTCTCAGGATACTTTTTATATTACAGATGAAATCCTGCTGCGTTCTCAGACCTCGCCGGTTCAGATCCGGGTTATGGAGCAGCAGAAACCGCCGATCAAAATTGTCTGTCCGGGCAAAGTCTATCGTTCCGATACACTGGACGCCACTCATTCGCCGATTTTCCATCAGATTGAAGGACTTGTTGTTGATAAAGGCGTAACGATGGGAGATCTGGTTGGTTCATTGCAGTTGTTCGCCCGTAAATTGTTTGGCGAGAATACGGAAATCCGGTTGCGTCCGCATCATTTCCAGTTTACGGAGCCAAGCTGTGAAGTTGATGTCAGCTGCTGGACCTGCGGCGGTACTGGCTGTCGTACCTGTAAATCGGAAGGATTCATTGAAGTTCTCGGCGCTGGTATGGTCCATCCCGGTGTGCTGCGTAATTGCGGCATTGATCCTGATATTTACAGCGGTTTTGCTTTTGGTATTGGAGTGGAACGCACCGCTATGGCCCGCTACGGTATAGATGACATACGTCTGTTTCATGAAAATGATGTCCGTTTTCTATCTCAGTTCAAATAATGCGAGGTGAATGATAAATGAAGCTTTCAAAGGAATGGCTC
>CAZOMW010000050.1:8453-12875 GCA_964581135.1 uncultured Oscillospiraceae bacterium | reverse complement strand
ATTGCTAACATAGTTGATCCGGATTTAACAATTATTTACAGATTCTAAAGTTACCCATCAATCACCGTAATTCTAGCTCTGAAGTTTATTTCCCATGATTTTATTTTTTAAAAGGAGCAGACAATGGGTATAAAAGCAAACAAAGTCTATCAAATAATGTTTATTCTGTTTCTATTAATTTCAGTGATTTTAGCACTGACCTCATGTGGAACCACTGGCTCGGAGAACTCCGCACTAACAAAAGAATCCGTAATAACAACGACGGTTAATAACACAACAAGCGAAACCAGACCAACCACAGCGACAACTGCGGCGGCTGTTACGCCAACTGAAAAGCATACAACAATTACGCCTACTATTAAGGCGACATCAACTGTCAGAAAAGCTACATTAACGACTGCAATTTCCCCTACTATCAAAGCCAGTACTAAAGCAAATACTTCTGATTCTGGATCCTACATAGGGAATTTAACTTCGAAAAAATTCCATAGAGTCACCTGTAAAACACTGCCTAAACAGCAAAACCGTACTACCTTTGATAGCAAAGACGAAGCAATAAAAGCAGGCTACTCACCTTGTAAAAATTGCAAACCTTGATTTCGTGAAAGGTAAAGACAATGTGGGTTTTTCTCTGGTTCCTGTCCATATCTTTCTTTCTAGTCAGCACTAATCTTTATGTGACAGGATCATTTTCGTTAATTAAAAAAAAGGTGTTTTATCTCAGCTTAGCGTCTTTAACGATTTCAGTGTTGATAAATCTAATTACGCCTGAAAGAGGGATGATCCTTTTTCTAACCGGCTTATTGAGCTTATTTAACGGAATCGTTCTGTTAATAAGGGGGCAGAACAATTTATTAAAAAAGACTATTTTTAAAGCGATATGTGTTGCGATCATATTTCTGATTTTGGGTATGGTTTTTATTCCTGCGGCGGGTACAGCTTCATCTCAAAGCGGTTCTGCAGTCAAAGCTGAGAACAGCTCCGCTTCAGTCCCGAACCATTTATCAAAAACGACCACAATTCATGCTATTGAATCAAATCCGGTTACAACGCGTCCAGGTGTTCCCATTCAAACATCCACTATTCAAAACAGTGAATCAGTACTGCCTTTTCCGCTTGAGTCTTCAGATGCTTCAGTCTCCTCAACACCTCCTGCTACAACCTTAAGCAATCCAACACCATCCCCTGCTTCGCAGATGAAAGTCCATTTTTTGGATGTTGGGCAAGGCTCATCTACCGTATTCGAGATTGGTGATAAAGTCATGATCATTGACGGCGGCGATCGTAATAAATCTTCATTTGTCGTTGCCTACTTAAAGAAGATCGGTATCAACAAAATAGATATAATGATATCCACGCATTACGATAGCGATCATCTCAACGGACTTGTAGGTGTTTTAAACGTTTTCCCTGTAGATGAAGTCTACGACGCAAACTATTCGACGGATACACGTGTATACAATTCATTTAAAAGAACAATTCAAGACAAGAGCATCCCGGAAATATTCCCCGGAATGAAACAAAAAATTGAAATCGACGATGCAGTGGTAACCTTTGTTGCTCCGCGTCAATATGGAAATAATGACAGTAATGATAATTCGATTTGTATTCGAGTAACTTTCGGCCAAAATAATTTTCTGATTATGGGTGATCCTTCGGCTAATGCAGAGCAGCAAATCCTGAATCAAGAGTTGCAGGCAGATGTTTTTCTAGCCTCACACCATGGTAGTAATGGAAGTAACTCGAAGACGCTGCTCGCTAAGGTAAAACCTGATTTTGTTGTCATCTCCTGCGGAAGCGACAATACCTACGGGCATCCGGGACTTAACACTTTGGCTCGCATCAGGAATACAGAAGCAAAGTTATTCAGAACCGATCTTCAGGGCAGTATCATCTGCACCAGTGATGGAGATAAAATCAAATGGGATAAGTCTCCTTGTAATGATTTTACTCCCGGCAGACAGGACTCCGTTTCAACGCCAACTACAACCGCTGTCAAAGCAGTCCCACAAGAAACTAGCACAAGCGGAATAACAACTAAAACAGCAGCCTCGGCAAACATTGAACAAGCCGTACAAGCTTATGTACTCAACAAAAACACCAAGAAGTTTCATCTTCCTTATTGTGCTTCCGCCGCACAAATCAAGCAATCAAACCGTCGGGATGTTGAATCTACACGTGATTCAATCATCAGACAAGGATACGCACCATGTAAAAACTGCAATCCTTAAGACAAGACCAGTCTTTGATGTTGGGATCAGGAATTATAGATAGTCTTCGCTAATTAAAGAATAAACCTGTTCAACTAACAATCGGCTGCAGTGAAAAGGCAAATTTACAGGTTTCAAACGACACTTCCGGCGGCGGATTTTCATCATCAGAAAGCTGTTTCAGATCCAGAATAACCTCGGTAAAAGCACGTTGCGGCAACAACACACCGGTTGGCGTATTTTCAAGATCCTCCAGCGAACAATTTCTGGCAGAAAAGAAAAACGGATCATCGCCACCCATAAGTAAACCGAAACCTTCTATATTCTGCAATTTCAAATAACGAATATCAGGCCTTAAACCGTTTTCCTGATGACGGAAACTCTGCTGCGGCAGGGCAGTAACAGGCTGACGCCAGATGGAAGTGCTTTGGCTGCCTGCGGAATAGCTGCCAAATGCAGAAGAAATTGAATTATCAGGTAAATATCCGTGCGGACCACGCCCGTAGTAGGTAGCCAGATTAAATTCCGGCCGGAGGAAAAAGCGCAAACCTATACGAGGCGGTAACGGTAGATTTTCCATCAGCGGCTCGATACTGACGAATAAATCAATACCGCCTCTGTCCCCTACTTCCTGTCGGAAAACGAATTGAAATACCGGCCGGTGACCGTTTGCGGCCAGTAATGACACAGATTCAATTACAGCTGACTGTCCATCACAATCAGCTTCAACTGAAACTATGTGCTGTTGCAGACGATCGTAACCATATCCCTGCCATACAGCCAGACGCTGACGCCTGTCAGCTGTCGTAGGAGCCCGCCATAGCAACAGCTGCGGTCCCGCTCCCACATTAAGTCCTGCACTGTTTAGAGTTACTGAGCTGCTGAACAGCTCCTTGTCACCGCTGCGGTAGGCTTCAAAGGCACCGCTGATATGATTGAATACCAGATAAAATCTATGACCGGAGAAAATCGAAAGATGACGTTCGCGCTCCAGACGCAGCCTGACAGACGGCGGTGTCGATTGCTGTCGCGGCATGACCGCCTGAGGCTGCGACAGACAGAATTCAGCAAACCCTACCTGATGGCCCGCCGACGCATAAATTGTGTCTTCAGCCTGCTCAAACTCAAGTCTTAAAATATACTCACTGCCGTCATCAAATAGCTGATCACCGAACGGAAGTTCGATGAAACGGCGACTTGAAGGCTCGATTCGCAGAACATCAAGCTCTGCTGCCAGAATCTCAAGGCCGTCACGTAATACGACAAAACGCGCAGCCAGATCATTGGTGTTGATAAAACAACGCTGGTTTATCAGTATCAATGCGCCGTTTTCAGGATCAACAGGTTCTACTCTGATCGGTTGAAAGACCTGCGCCAGTTCTTTGAGCGAGGTATATGGCTGGTGGTTGGCGGTAACCAGACCTTCGGCAAACCATTTGGCCTCACTATCTGCCGGAATAATCGCACGATCGTGCCAGGGACGTCGCGACAAAGCCTGCCAGAAGTCCGCAATACGCCTGAATTCAGCTGAATATTCACTCTCCTGATGACTGTTTTCCTGACCGGTAAAGGGATCCGGCAAACCAAGAATGGCGGGTCGTGTGTGATCCAGCTCATTCGTCAGCTGCTGCATCGCCGTGTGATTCGATCCGGGCCGATCCGGGCCGGCCATTGACCAGGCAATTACACAAGCCTGATTCCGATCGCGCTTTACCAATCGTTCAGTCCGGGACAAGCAGGCTGCCAGCAGCTCCGGATCGTCCTCGATGGTAAGGCTTTGCTGTTCAGCCGGGAAAGCGACCGGCAGCCGTTCGATTACATAAAGACCATATATGGCACAGAGTTCAAGAAAAATCGGATCAGGCGGCAGCGGACCAACAACTACTGTATTGATGTTGTGAAGCTTCATTTGCCTGATGTCAGCGATCATAGCTTCCAGAGTTAAGGCGCTTCCCTGTTCGGGATGAAAACCCTCCCATGCCACCGGAAATAAGCTCAGTTGCCTGCCATTCAGAAGCAAATGCTCATCAACCAGGCCGGATTCACGAAAACCAATGGCTTGACTGACACAGCCGAGCTCATGTCCCTGACGATCAAGCACGCTAATAAATAGTTGATACAATTCCGGCGTTTCAGCCGTCCAGGGCGTTATGCCTGTTATATCAACAGTAAATACGGCTGAAGCAGCAGCCTGAACAGTTGACGCTTCCCA
>CAZOMW010000050.1:0-8443 GCA_964581135.1 uncultured Oscillospiraceae bacterium | reverse complement strand
TTCCGCAGGCTTGCAAACTGACACGACTTTCAGTTTCATACAGGATATTATCCCCTGACAGCAGAACGAGCCGTACCCGGGGACTGTCGGTGGAAATGCGGTAGGAAATTAAACTCGTTTCAACTTCCAGACGCCATTGCGCTGCCTCCAGCTGCGTTGTATGCACTGCATAATCGCAGATCGAAATCGGCGGCACTGCTTCCAGATAGACGTCCCGGAAAATTCCCTGCAGGAACGGTCCCGGAGCACAGTCAAGATAACTTGCCGCACTGAAACCATATACATAAACCATTAATTCGTTCTCACCATCATGCAGATGATGGGTTATTTCAAATTCAGCCGGCAAACCACTGCTATCACTGTATCCAGCTTCGCGGCCGTTGACAAATGCGTGAAAGGAGCTGCTTACTCCCTGAAAAACAAGGCGTTTGCGTAATCCTCCCAGCGACAGCGGTATCCTGAGCGAGCGCCGATACACAGCCACGGGAATGTCGTGTGTCATCAACGGCGGGTTAAGCGGAAATGGCAGATCTTCCTGAAATTCGTCATAAAAGCCGCTAAATTGCCAGTTGGAAGGTACTTCCGTAATGATTGAACTGTTTCGCAAAGCAGTGACTTTTTCCGGTAGCTGGCTGATTGAGCTATAACCGTTAAAGTTCCAGCTGCCGTTAAGCAGCATAACGTACGGTGAAGAATAGCGGGCGTTACCGGCGTTTTGGTTGCGGCTGCTTCCCAGATCAGGCTGTTGAATCATATAAGCGCGTGGCGGCAGCGAATCACGGCTAAGAGAATCAATCCGGTTCCAGTCAGGTATTTCTTCCCTGCCAGGAAAAATATTGGCTTTCATTGACTCAAAACCTCCGCAACTCGACAAGCTGAAAATTAAAGACGCAGGAAACCTGCTTATTAAAGACTTTCATTGATAACTTAATATACCATTATTTTAACCCACGCACTTGCTACATGGGTCCGTCTTCCCTGCTTTTCTCGCCTCTTCTAATGTACCTTGATGAATCGTCTTGGACCGACTCAAGGTGTAGCACCAATTGATCGCATGATATGAGTAACCGTTCGGCGTCCAATACACATTCTGTGAATCAATTCTCGGATAATGGACAAGGGCTTTCTGACCAGCAGTCAGCGTGTCCCAGACCATGCCACCTTCATTCTGCTCCAGATCACCCCACACCTCGTTGGGAGTATCAGGGGGTTCTTTCCGGCTTGCTTGCTGATCAACATTTGGTGATATTGTTTCTGATTGGTCATTCGTATAGGAACTACTGCAGCCAATCGCAACTGTCATCAGGAACGCTACCAGCAACAGTGTGACCAGATATCTGAAACCTATCCTCATCTTCATTTTAAATTCCTGTTCTTATTATGCAGCATAAAGAAATCAATGGCTGACTGGTTATTCACCAGATGATTATGGCTCTTTATGCAAAAAGATTTCGAATCTGTTCTAAAGAAACACCAATCGCGATGCATGAATACGATGTTTTTTGCGTCGAGTCATTGACCAGATCATTCCACGATCTCTGTCATTGTTCTTTTCGCCAGTCGTACCGTCTTGAAAAACCTAGATGACAAATTCTTTGAGGTTGCCCTCCATCAATTCCATACTTGATTTTGTTCCTCGCACCAGCATCTATTTCAATAAACCATAGATTATCAGTAGAGCGATAAGATGCACTACTTACTCTATAATTCATCCTTCTACGATACTCCAGTACAGTATATAAGTCTTTATCTGGTCCATTAATGTCTTGATTACCTACATCATCTAGTTGGCTTCTGACCTTGCCAATGAATTTAATTTCTTTCCCGACAAAATTATGCGGGTTACTAATAATGTTTTTGTAAGGAGTGAAAGGGGCTCTTTCCATTCGTGCTTCAGTACGCTGTGACCAGATAACCAATGTGATCGCGATTATGATTACGGCTGCAACAAACAGGGGGATAAGATTCTTCTTATCTTTCATGGCTTCTTGTTGTCCTTCCAATGATTTTATGCCTGCTAAATATCAGCAAAATAAAAATAAATATTGATTTTTTCAGCAGAAAGATGTTATCGTCCACTGGCTTGCTACAACCTTGAACAGGTGGTTGTCCTATACGTCCATGAATGAGCTGTTATCCTTCATCTGGAATATATTTGATGTTACTGGACTCAAGCTACCCTCCAATGATTTCCGCAGGTTTGGCAGACAGCAATTGATTTTTGCTTATTAACTTTCCTGCGCCGACCGAAAATCTTAACAATCAAAGCTGGAATAGTCAGCATTAACCACTTAAATGGTATCCACCACCAGCCAATTAGTAACCACCAGAAGAACCCATGACGTTTGTCTACGACTTCGACAACGATCTGGACATTAACATTTTCAGAGTTGCATTTCGGACATGTCATTTTTTCAATTTCTCCCTTAATTTGCAAAATTTTCTTATTTTGCTGCCGGTGACTAATGATTCTTGTTCCGCCGGATCATTCTATATCCGGCCAGAAGAAAGATGACTGTTAAGGCCAGAGCAGGTACGCTGGCCAACAGGAATAACCAGATGCTCTCCGTCCTTGGCTGAAACCCGACAAGATTGATTAGAAAACCTACAAGTGAAACCAACCCCAGAAATAGCAGAACCAGCCCGACAATTCGTGGCTTGCCGGGGTTCTTAAGAATCGGAGTTTGCTTTCCGCCCGTGAAGTGTCCTGGATTGAACTGATTATCCTGCCATTCTTTCCAGTCACTTATGTAATCTGACTTTTTCAATTTCTTCATGGTGCTTTCCGTACAAAGTAATTCTCACTTCCGTCCGACATTATTGTAACGAAACATTTATTAAATAGAAACATGCAACGCCTCCAAGCAGGGCTTAACATCCTATTGTCGGCTAAGCCAGATAAGGGCATGCGGACAAATCCTTGGACAGGAGGCGTCCCATGAACAGTCGACTTCTCAATTAATGAGAGCGGTACATGACTATATAAATTGGTATAACTGGCGGCAGCTTTGAAAACGTCGCCATCCTAGTTGCTATGGCTGTTAACGAAGACGGTCAGCGAGAGGTCATCGGTGCTGCCGAAGGCATGAAAGAGGATAAGGAAAGCTGGAGAAATTTCCTGGTTAGCCTTAAGGAACGGGGCCTGACGGGAACGCGCCTGTTCATTGGCGATAAGTGTCTGGGGCTTCTGGATGCGATTAATACAGTGTTTCCAAATGCCAAATACCAGCGGTGTAATGTGCATTTCTATCGTAATGTCTTCTCAGTGGTGCCCAGGGGCAAGATGAAAGATGTGGCTGCTATGCTAAAAGCAATCTACGCTCAAAGATAAAGCTGCTGCTCAAGAAAAAGCCAAGGCTGTTGTTGCCAAACTCCGGGAAATGAAGCTTAAAGAAGCAGCTAAAAAGGTGGAGGACTCCGTCGCAGAAACCCTGACCTACATGGCTTTCCTACGAGAACATTGGCTGAAAATCCGCAGTAATAATGCCATTGAGCGCCTTAACCGGGAAATCCGGCGGCGAACTAGGGTTGTGGGCTCTTTCCCTGACGCCTATTCAGCCCTAATGTTGGTCTGAGCCAGGCTTCGCTACATGGAAGATTCTCTTTGGGGCTCGAAGCATTACCTGAACATGAAACACCTTGAAGCTATGGAATTAGAAGCAGAGCTGACAGCAGATCCAGAAGCTGGCTGACACCCAGAAACCAAGTGAAAAACTAAAGTGCGAAAAATCGTTGACACGACCCTAAGCCAAAGGGGCTATCTCAACTTTTGTTTGAGACAGCCCCTTTGCTTAGTATCTTGGTTGATATGGTTCAGTAGCCCGTTTGTCCTGTGGTTAACTGGCGTGTTTTACCCGTTTTATGACTATTTTTTGCCAGTCCTGGTGCAGCCGATGGGAGGAAAACCGTATGGAATACGTCATCACCATTTCAGAACATGAACTTGAGCAGGAACGATCCAAGGCGCAGGTCATGTTGGCACTTCTGATTTAGGTCAGCGTCTGATCGATTGACAATTTTGTCATTATTGACATCGCCATATAAATACGCAGGAACCTGCCATTCGCGAACGACTGAATCACTAGACCAACCACCGTCCCGATACGAAACCCAAACAATGTCACCTGTTTTTAGGTTATAAATTGGACAGTCCTCGCTTGCGATACTGAAGTCAGCGACCCAATGTCCATCAACAACGTTGATCAAACGCCTATTAGGACGGCTAGCTATAGGAATGATGGTGATCTGATTCGAACAGTATCAGGTTACCACGGCCGGCAGCGACCGGCAAGACCAGGCACAGGAGGGATCTCTCTAGCTTGCGCCGCATGTAAAACCCCGACACGAAATGCCGGGGTTTTGCAGTGTAATTACTTTGCGACTAAGAATCAGCTAATTTTTTATGAAAGAGATATCATCGATACAGAAGTCATTACCGCCGAATGCGGGATTGATATCTCGGATCTCGATCTTTGCACTGGTTGCTGCTCCAGCGGACCAGGTTGTGGTAAATTGTATCCAATCACCAGCGATTACGCTAAGAGTACCTCCGACCAAGCTATCATTGATCTTGACCTGAAGCTGGGCAGGGCTAATCGGCCAATCTGCATTACCTGCAAAAGAATTTTTGGCCCAGAAAGAAATCGTGTATGTGGGATAGGTAGGTGTGGTCGGAGTGAAGTTAATGTATTTTGCCCAGTTTTTACCGGAAAATTCGTTGGTGCCGCCCCAGGCGGACTCAGTTTGTGTTACAACGGCAGGCATATCATACGCGTAGCACAGTTTGTAGATCAAAGCGGTGGGATTGGCCTCAGAACCACCCGACCAGGCATAGTTACGCGTCATTATCCAAAGGTTATTGGATCCAGCATTTAACTCGACACCAATAGGACCTTCTACAGAATCATACCCATGACGTCCGCCACCTATTGCTGGAGATACATCCTTTGTTGAAGGACCATAAACAATAGCCGGACTGCCATCACCGACAAAAACTCCGTTGACATAAGCTGTTTCAGCATTATCTGCATTCATCGTTAGAGTAGCTGAAACATTGGCAGCAGTAACTGGAATATCTAAGCTTCTGGTAAACAAGCGCCAAGTGTTATCATCAGGTGTTTCAGAATTATAGGCACTAGATATCCAATTCGCGCCTGTGATACCGTATGGTCCCCACGCGTTGTGTGCCCAAGCCAAGACTGAAGGTGTTCCTTCAGGGTAACTGGTTTGGTAATCAGCAGTATAACCTACCGGATAGCCTGGATTTGAAGCATCCTCAGCTAACAGGGTCACCATATCCGAACCGGCATCACTGAACAGACAATCAGAGACATGATATCCGGTCTGGATTTTTTCAACTTTCGCATGAGCAGCAACTGCATAAGGTGCTGTCCAGCCAGCCTCAATAGGCAGACAGTACCAGCCGGACTCGGTTACGCCCGGATTAAATTTACCACCTTCAGGGAATTTGCCAGGAATTGGATTCCCATTGTTTTGTGGGATGCCTGTTGCTTCATCCGCAACCGCTACATGCGTCTCCGTAATGACCCAACCTTTTGCAATCGCGTCTTCTGAAAGCACGAACTTAACGCAGATTTTCGCACCGTCGCTCTTTACAAGAACTTCACCTACGAGGATATGCTGTCCGGCATAAAGCTCAAAACTTTTGGGAGCAATCGGATTAGGAATAAGGCCTGTAACGTCCTGTCTCCATACAACTGCATCCGTTCTGTTCTCGTCGCCATTGACAATCATCATCTTTCCATTACCGGAAGTGTGATCGCCAAAGTTCAGCCAGGCGATGTGGTGAAGGCTGGGACTTGTACCAACTGCGTACGTCAAAGGTGGTGTTAGATCATTCTGAGCCGTATAGTCGCTAATAAAACCTGTATCACCCGCTTCAAAGTCACTATTTGTGATGAGATTGGGGGGCGTAACTGCAAATACATTCGTCGACATAACAAATAACATTACCAGTGAAACCAGAATAGTTATGCATCGTTTCGTCTTCATGATTCATCCTCCTATAAATTTGGGAATCACCACTGCCAAGCACTTTCGTTATTCTTCAAGAAACGTCTGCAAAATATTATGTCTTAATACTTGTGAATGATCTTTTACATCAACCCCCTTTTAACCAAATAAAAAACCGGCTTTTGGCCGGTTACGCTACTTGCTCAAGTCTGATCAAAGCGTCCACACACAATCAGACTGTCTTCGCTTCCATATTCAATTATTGATTTCTATATATTTAATGTTATTTGACACAAACTTGTTTGCTGTTTGTAATTAAATTTTAGCACGTTGCCCAATAAAGTCAATGGTTATGTCATTCTAGTAATGCTTTCAAATGTTGTTCCAATTCACGAGTGCTCCGGTACCACATCCAGTCACGATAGAGTAAACCAGTATCTGCCGGCATTTTCACTTTTCGGGCGTCGCTGGTGATTAAATCTGTCCAGCCACCTCCGTGTATAGCAGCGCCTTTTACTGTTGGTTCTGTAGCAGGCACGCCATAAAACAGGCTGCCGTCATCTAGAGTCAACTCTATCTGAGGAGTCTGTGGGTATAGCATCACAAAGTGACCCTCAGCAATAAAATTCCCTGCTATTGATAGATACCGATCCTGTTCTGCAGTTGGCAGTAGTTCCATGCTCTCGCGTGTAATAAGCGGGATAATATATTGCCGCCCTTTTCTAGGGTAAAGATAGGGGTCATACTCTTCGATACCATTAAGTGTTTCTTGAATAATAATACTATCACCAATTGCAGCAGTAGTTTCACCTGATTTGTAGATAACGCTGTCGATCCTTGCTTCAAACAGCATTGTATTAATTTCATCCTGTCGGTATTTATTTTCTTCCGGCGTTAGAAAATCCTTGTAATCTTCGGGCTTAATTTCCATCTCAAGCGCGTATGTTAGTTGTTTCGCTTGGAGGATCGTTGCCTGGATGATGATGTCTGCCTTTTGCAGATCATTGGCATATAACCCGGGTATTTTTTGGCTGATTGTATTTTCACCTAAGTGCAGTGGATACTGAACAGGATCTGAATCAATCAGTTTCAAATTTGCGTATAACAAATCAACCGAACTGTCCTCACTCGTCGAATTATTGGCTTTTGCAGTTGTAGTTGGCGGCGTGAAAACAGCACCTGACTGGGAAGGTTGTTTTACTGGCACGGTGTGACCAGATTGATCCGACGATTGACTGATTCCCGGCAGAAGTTGCCAGAATCCAAATATTACCAGACCTAGTATCAACACTGATGCAATCAGTGATAGCGCTCTTTTGCGCGGCCGGAAATTAGGACTCACAATAGTACCCGACGCCTGATATCTTTCCTGAGCTCTGGCTTGTTGTCTTGTTTGCGTTCCGGCACTCTTCTGGTCAGCTGGTTTTATTTTGGCAACCAGCTGTTCCTGAAAAACCACTGAGGGTTTTATCGCAGAAAAAGCATCGCGATAATCTTGTTGGTTTATATCCTCATTCACAAAAATGCCCCCTTTTATTTTGCCTGAATCTATATGGGTTTTCCTGCTTTGCTGTCATAACTTGAATCTGAACAAGTTCTTGCAAAAGATCTTTTACCGTTACCGTTCCTAAATACTTATCATCTTCTGTTACAACAATGAAATCATAAATTTTTTCATTTGGACGCTCTAATGCCAAGGAGGAGACAATCTCTATGGGGGTTTTACTATCAACTAACAAGAATTCTCGATCCATTATGGTTGAAATAGGCTTTTTTTCATGAAGGGAATACCCATATTGACCGCTTAATGCGAATGACAGATTTTCTTTTGTAATAATTCCGATCGGCACGTTATGATCAACTACACATAATCCAGAACAATTGGGATCTTGTTTAATGACATCGTAAGCATTAACCGTCAGCTTATTTGGCGAAACAGTCTTTATTGAGTTGCAAATATTCTTGAAAGAAGAATGAAAAATGCTGCCTTGCGTTGTCTGGTTCTTTGTTCTATTGATGTCCTGTATGGATTTGATAAGATCCTGATTGATTTTGAGAATTTCCTCATTCGGTTTCTGAATATAATATCCTTGTCCATATTGCACACCTAGATTAATAACTGTTTCCAATTCCTCGTAAGTCTCAATCCCCTCGGCAATAATTTTGCTGTTTGAAGATTTAGAAAACTCCACCATGCCTTTTACAAGCGCACTCTTTATATTATCTGAATTAATATTTCGTATGAGCTTCATATTTGCTGTCATGCATGATATTGGGATTGACATTCTGCTAAGCGCCTCATATCCCAGAACGAAACCACTTTTAAGAGAAATGATCGGTTGAAAAACGATCTTTATTTGTTTATTGTTTATGATCTCATTCAAAGATTCTTTACGTCTTTCCAGATTACTGCTATCCATTTTAAAACCCCTTATTTGCTGAAATCTTTGTTTATAAATTAATATTTTAA
>CAZOMW010000049.1:0-13350 GCA_964581135.1 uncultured Oscillospiraceae bacterium | reverse complement strand
TAGCATTAAACCTATTGGTAAACAAGTGTTCTGCGTGTCTCACAACAGCGTAAAACTGCTAAAGTCTGGCCTTGCCGGCGGTTCCGCTCTGTGCAAATTCTGAAAGCTTAATGTGGTAGAATAAAAAATATTAAAATCAACTGATAAAAAAGTTACTGATAGAAATAAGTTACTGATTCAGCATGAAGGATGGTTGCAGACGATGTGGTATGACAAACTGGCTAATAAACTGAAACGTTTCGCGCTGCCGGGCCTGATGAAATATGTCGTAATCGGCATGGCCGCTGTTTATATCCTTAACATTTTCTCCGGCGGCCGCCTCACTGGTCTGCTGGCATTCAGCCTGCCGGCGATTGCCAGAGGCCAGATCTGGCGTTTAATCTCGTTTGTATTTATTCCGATCAACAGCAGCCCCTTGTTTATCTTTTTTGCTTTGTATTTTTACTGGCTTATCGGCGACGCGCTGGAACGGGACTGGGGAACTGCCAAATTCAATCTGTTTTATCTGACCGGCGTCCTGGGCACGATTATCGCCGGCTTAATTACCGGCTATGCCACCAATCATTACCTGAACCTGACGCTTTTCTTTGCTTTCGCGATTCTGTTTCCGAGCTTTCAGCTGCTGTTGTTTTTTGTGTTGCCGGTCAAAATCAAATGGCTGGCTTACATTAATGCCGCCTATTTTGTCTGGGAATTCATTATTTCCAGCTGGCCGCGGCGTCTGGCGTTGTTAGTTGCTGTCGGCAATCTGCTGTTGTTTTTCCTGCCCGGCATCAAAAATCAGATCCACAATTATCGGCGCCGTAAAGCCTGGCGCGACAACTTCCGCTGATCAGATTACCGCAAGACCACTGATCAGATCTGCCGCAGGACCACAAAGGCTACAAAAGCTGCCAGCGAGATCAGAATATGAACTGAAATCGTGGTGACAATTTCCTGACGGTGGCTATCATTTGCTGTTGAAGGCATGTAAATCGGGATCGGAAAAGGCGGCGGCAGCAGGAACGCAGTGTATACCGCGGCCTGAAAAAGCGGATCAAGCTGCAGCAGCCTGTCGATCAGCAGATAGTTGATCGCGGTTGCCAGCAACAGTGATAATGCCAGTCGGATGAGGGTTGTAATAACCGCCAGACGCAGCAAGCCGGGGTTCTTTCGATCCAGTTTCAGTTGGTAACCTATTGAAAGAACTATCAGCGGTACTGTCAGACTCGCCAGCAGGTTGATCAGCTCCAGCAAGGCGCTGCCGACAATGCTCTTGCTTATGGCCTCGTTTACGCCACTGACGCTGACCAGAATTCCCAACAAAACAGCGATGATCAATGGTGTTTTAATGAATACTGTCAGCTGTTTGCCCGGTGACAGCCGTGAACCCGACTGCTTCTGGATAAAGGTAATCAGGATAAAGAAAACGAATAAGGAATTACCTAACTGCACAACGGCCAGCTTGTCAGTGTTTTCAATCCCGAAGACAGGTATAAACAAAGCGTAGCCCATCATCCCGATTTCATAGGCGCTGAATAAAGCAGGGTAGTAGAGGTTTTCCGGGCTCAGCAGACTTCTGAACAGTCCGCCTGCTGCCAGCATCAGGCAGCAGGCCAGAAACATGGCAATTACTACTGCCAGATAGCGCGTTTCGAATACCATTCTGGAAAACGAAAGATAAAGCAAGGAAGGTAAAGCAACCTTAACGACAAGTTTATTAATATCTTCTATTGTCTCAGGCTGCAGAAACCGGGTGCCCCGGAATATCATTCCGATAATTATCAGCAGGATAATCGGTGCTACCCGGGCTAAGGCTCCGATAATATTCATAATATTGCCCTTCTGGTACTAAATTGGGTTATTTGACTTTCTTCCCTGATGTTAACAAATATTTCATTTCTGGACAGCTCAAATACTATAAAATCATATCATTATTAATAGTGAATTATATTTAGCAGCAAACTATATTTTTTGATTTACTGCCGGCAGTCTGGCTTTATGTTATAACTTGACTTATGTTATAAGGAGAATTAAATGAATTCTACCGATTTGGATTTGGATTTCAGCAACAAGCTGCATAAGGTTCTGATGATTGAAGATAACCACGATATTCGCAATTTAATGGAGGATCTGGTTACGATTCTCGGTTTTGATACCAGAGCAGCATCGGACGGAATTCAGGGCATCGAGCTTGCCAGACGTTACAAGCCGAATGTTATAATCTGTGACATTGGATTGCCGGATATGAATGGTTATGAGGTGGCGCGCCTGATACGACATGATTCCAATCTGAAAAACACTTACCTTATTGCTATGTCCGGCTATGGCTGTTCAGATGACATCGAAAAATCGATCGCAGCCGGCTTTGATCAGCATCTGGTAAAACCGGTCGAACTCAGCACTCTGGATCAGCTTTTGAACCAGGCTGTACGCGAGCTTGATTCCGGCTCCTGACTCTTTACATCAATGCAATCAATTATCTGACCGGATTATTAATGCAATTACCTGACCGGATTTTGATTATTAATAATCCGATTATTTTATAAAGCAGGCTGTTGAATTATGAGCACCGATGAATTATGAGCACCGATAATTACATTATGATGCAGTTCTTCGAGTGGTTTTTGCCGGCCGACGGTAAACACTGGGAACGATTGACACAGGAAGCACCCATTTTGAAAGAGCTGGGTGTTTCCGGCGTTTGGCTGCCCCCCTGTTATAAGGCAATCAGCGATCAGGATGTCGGTTACGCTGTCTACGATTTTTATGATCTCGGAGAATTCGAACAAAAAGGTACAATAAGTACCAAATACGGCAGCAGGGAACAGCTTGAGCAGGCGATCGGGGCTCTGCATGCAGCAGGCCTTAAAGCCTATGCTGATGTTGTGGTTAACCATAAAGCGGGGGCCGACGAAACTGAACGTTTCAAGGTTGTGAAGGTCGACCCGGCTAACCGGTCAAAGATTATATCGGAACCCTTCGAAATTGAAGGCTGGACGAAATTTACTTTCCCGGGGCGCAAAAACAAATACAGCAAATTTCAGTATTACTTCAATCATTTCACAGCTACGGATTTTGATCAGGCCACCGGCGAAAAAGGAATATACCGCATTCTGGGTGAAGGCAAGACTTTTAACGAAAATGTGGATCCTGAATTCGGAAATTATGATTACCTGATGTATGCGGATCTGGATTACGAGCATCCGGATGTGATTGAAGCGACTGTACGCTGGGGCAAATGGTTCGCAGAAACTTTAAAGCTGGATGGATTTCGTCTGGATGCGGTTAAGCATATCAATGCCGATTTCATTGAACACTTTCTCAGGGAAGTGCGTTCACATATCAAACGCGACTTTTATGCTGTAGGCGAGTACTGGACCGCAGATGCTGACACGCTGCGCACCTATCTCTCAGATGTTGATCACCAGCTAAACCTGTTTGACGTAACTTTGCACTTTAATTTTCATGACGCTTCACTGCAAAACAATGAATACGACTTAACACAGATCTTCGCCGGCACGCTGGTTGAAAGCAACCCCTGGAATACAGTGACTTTTGTCGACAACCATGATTCTCAGTACGGTCAGTCGCTGCAATCGTGGGTCGAAGACTGGTTTAAACCTTTGGCTTACGCTTTGATTCTGCTGAGGCGTGACGGCTACCCTTGTCTGTTTTACGGCGATTACTACGGCACAGGCGGTCCGGACGCTCTTGCGGGGCATCGGGACATACTGGACGTTCTGTTGCACGCCCGGCGAGAACTTGCTTACGGTGAGCAGATAGATACCTTTGATCATCCTAACGTTGTTGCCTGGCAGCGGCTCGGTGATCCGGAGCATCCCGGTTCCGGTCTGGCCGTATTGCTCAGTAACGGCGATAATGGTGAGAAGGTACTGGAATTCGGCCTCGAACTTGCCGGCAGTATCTGGCGTGATTTGACAGGCAATCGAACGGAAACGGTTACTCTGGATGAAAACGGTAGCGCTGCTTTCCTGGTGGCAGGACGATCCGTATCTGTCTGGGCGCTGACTGAATAACAAATTACATGGATTTAACATTATTCTCATCATGCTTGAACATTAATTGCGTACCATAATAAGGATTAATAAAGCTTAGGTAGAAAAGGCCCGAAAGAAAAGGGCGGCGGGAGTCTATTAGTATGTCAGAAGTTATAGAACCAATTGTGACAATTCAGGAGCTGGATTTGTATTACGGCAATTTTCAGGCTTTGAAAAAAGTTTCGATTGAGATCCCCAAAAATCAGGTCACCGCGTTAATCGGCCCTTCCGGCTGTGGTAAATCAACCTTTCTTAAAACAATCAACCGGATGAACGATCTGATTGAGGGTGTGCGGATTGATGGCAAAGTATTCATCAATGGTATTGATGTTTACGCACCCACAACAGACGCCACACTGTTGCGCAAAAATGTCGGCATGGTGTTTCAAAAACCAAATCCTTTTCCAATGTCGATATACGATAATATCGCCTACGGCCCGCGGGTACATGGGATCAAGAAACGCGGCGATCTGGACGACATTGTTGAACAGAGCCTGACGGCAGCAGCGCTTTGGGACGAGGTTAAGGATCGCCTGCGCAAGAACGCGCTTAGTCTCTCAGGCGGTCAGCAGCAGCGGCTTTGCATTGCCCGGGCGCTGGCAATTGAACCAAAGATTCTGCTGTTGGATGAGTCGACAAGCTCTCTCGATCCGGTTTCGACCTTGAAAATTGAAGACCTGATAAACGAGCTGAAAAAACAATACACAATTATTATCGTTACCCATAACATGCAGCAGGCCGCCCGGATCAGCGACCGGACAGCTTTTTTCATGCTTGGTGAAATAATTGAATACGGCCCTACTCTGGAATTGTTCCACAATCCCAAGGATCCCAAAACGGAATCTTACGTCACCGGACGGTTCGGCTGATACGAAAAATTATCTAATTAGGAGGTCACGACAGTGATCAGAGTTGAATTCCAGAAAGAGCTTGAATCCCTGCATCAGGATATTATCCGAATGGGCGCAACCACAGAAGCCGCGATTAATGACGCGGTTACCGCCCTTCTGAATATGGATGCCGACCTGGCCAGAAAAGTTATTGCCGGCGATGATGTGATTGACGATATGGAACGGGAAATTGACCGCAAGTGCGTTGAGATAATCGCCCGTCAGCAGCCGGTCGCCAAGGACCTGCGCGACGTTACTTCGACCCTGAAACTGATTACCGATCTGGAGCGGATCGCTGATCACGCCAGTGATATTTCCGAACGGGTCATCGCCATCTACGCTCACGAGGAGCGGATTCCGGTTCCTTACGACATTCTGCGCATGGCTGATCTTTCCCGCCAGATGCTGCGCGGCGCCCTTGACAGTTATGTCACTCGTAATCGTGAACGGGCTGAGGCCGTTATTGAGCTTGATGACGACGTTGATGCACTGTATGAATCGGTCAAAGCTTATCTGATCCATTTGATGAAAGTTGATACCAATAATGTCGAGCAACTGGCCGAACTTCTGTTGGTCATCAAGTATTTTGAACGCATTGCCGATCATTCGCAGAATGTCGCCGAATGGGTGCTGTTCTATGTTATGGGTAAGCACGCCAATTACGAGCGTCAGCCGGAACATGAGCGGGCAGCACTGGCAGGCAGGAAAATAACACAGAATGCTGATACCGGTGCTGAGACCGTTAAAGCGGACGAAAAGGGCGAAGAGTCATGAACGAGCCGCTAATTGTTATTGTAGAAGATGATGTCTCGATTGCGGAGCTGATTGAGTATAATCTACAAAACAACGGTTACCAGACGCATCGTTTCGGAAACGGTGAGGCGATGCTCACTGCTTTGCCTGGAATGGCACCGGTAACACTCTTTATCCTTGATGTTATGCTGCCTGGAGTAGACGGTTTTGAAATTCTGAAACAACTGAAAGCCGATGCTGCACATGCAGCCGTGCCGGTTCTGATGCTGACAGCTCGTGGATCCGAAACAGATAAGGTGCGCGGCCTGGTGATCGGAGCCGATGATTACATAACCAAGCCTTTCGGGGTGCGTGAATTCCTGGCTCGGGTTGAAGCCTTACTGCGTCGCTACGGCAGTCAAGTCAGCCGTCAGGCCAGGGAAGCGGAAAAAACTGCTGATTCTGATTCTGAGTTGCCGCTGCCGATTAAGTGATAAAAATGGAGTGGGATGATGCTTAAGCGTTCGTTTTTTATTATCACTCCCTTACTGATAATGGCAGTATCCTTAATTGCTTTGCTTTCTTACCATACGGTCAGCAATAACGGTGATCAGGCAAACAGAGAATTTCTCAAGGCAGCTGCCGTGCAGACGGTGGAGAATCTGACTGCCGGCAAAACACCGGAACAGACAGTGAACGAAGTGCAGAAAGCATTCCTTTTTCTCGATACACCGGTCAGAATAAGCGTAATACAAACGGACGGCATACTTAGGTTCGAAAGCGATCATGACCCGAACGTTCAGGAAAATTACCTACAGCAGCCCGAGGTAGCCGCCGCTTTAAGCAGTCAGGGCTTCGGCAGCGCTATTCGTCAGGCAGAAAAAGGCGGCAATGAATTTCATTACTACGCCCTTTTCGATTCTGAGACCCAAACGATAGTCCGGACGTCCATGCCGGCTTTAATCGGACGCGGAAATCTGACCAGGCTTGCAGTTACACTTGTCTTAATTACTGCCGCAGTGATCCTGATTATGCTATTGGTCGGCAGAAGTCTTTTCCGTGACGTAATTCGGCCGCTTCAGCGTCTTGAAAGCGCAACGGCGGCGGTCGCAGCCGGCAACCTCAGCACCAGAGTGGATAAAATGCTGCAGGATGAGACGGAGGTAGCGGTACTGGCGCGGTCGTTTAACGAAATGACCGCTCGTCTCGAGCGTAACGTCACCGAGCTTGAACACAGTAACGCCTATTTTGATGCGATTCTGAACGCGATTACCGATCCCCTGATCGCAGTGGATGACCGTAATGCGGTTACCTTCATGAATTCACTGGCAGTCGAACGCTTTGGTCATGATATTGATCCTTCATCGTCTGTTTATCCGCTCTTTTACATTACTCATAACGAGCGCACAGAAGCGATGGCGCTGGAAGCTGTCAAGGACGGCAGGCCCATTACTGAAGAGCTGAAACTGGCGACTGTTAACGGTACTATTCGCTTTGTGGTTATAGCTTCGCCGATAAATTCGCCAATGAGCGAGGGCGCGATCATTACTTTCCATGACATTACCGAGCTGCGCATTGCTCAGCAGATTCGCAGCGACTTTGTTGCCAACGTAACGCACGAACTGAAAACACCGCTGACTTCGATTCGCGGTTTCATTGAAACCCTGCGGCAGGGGGCCTATAAGAAGCCAGAACTGGCCGAGCGTTTCATAGATATTATTGACATTGAAGCTGAGCGGCTGCATAAGCTGATTAATGACGTGTTGATTCTGTCGGAAATCGAAGCTGAAAGGGAAGACAACGAGCTCGAGAGTTTTGATCTGCGTGAACTCATAGACAGCGTTATTGTCTTGCTCGATGACCAGGCTGCCGCCAAAAAAGTTACTCTGATAACCGATGATGAGAAACCTCTGATGGTAACAGCCAGCCGCTTCCGAATGAAACAGATTCTGATCAACCTGATTGATAACGCGATCAAGTACAACCGTCCCAACGGACGCGTTTTCATCAGCGCCGGGCGCGACCTGCATAACTCCGTAACCTTACGGGTGCGTGATACCGGTGTCGGCATCGCGCCAGAACATCAGGAACGGATTTTCGAACGCTTTTACCGGGTGGACCGCGGCCGTAGCCGCGAACTGGGCAGTACAGGCCTGGGGCTTTCCATCGTCAAGCATATCGCTCAGCTGTATGGCGGTTTTGCCACGGTTCACAGTGAGCCGGGAGCAGGAACCGAGTTTACCGTTCACATGAACATTTAAAAATTAAAGATAGATTTAATTAAGAATAAGTTAGAGTTAATTCAGGCCTGCATTGCAGGCCTTTTTACTTGCTTATGGCCGTATTATGTGGTTAGCATTATGTCGTCAGTGTTGTTATTAAGTAAAGTTTCGGTTAAAATAGTAATCGTTTTGTAAAATATATTAACCAGCCACCGACTTATCGGAGACGACAATAAAATGAACGTACAGCAGATATTTATGTTATTTGGTGGGCTCGCCCTGTTTATTTTTGGTATGCAGCAGATGGGCGAAGGCCTGGAGAAAGCCGCCGGTGACCGGATGCGCAGGATCCTGGAAATGCTCACCAGCAACCCGCTGATGGGAGTGCTTGTCGGTACTGTCGTCACCATGATTATTCAAAGCTCCAGCGCAACCACGGTTATTGTAATCGGTTTTGTCAGCGCCGGGCTTATGACTTTGCCGCAGGCGATTGGGGTAATTTTCGGGGCTAACATCGGCACAACGATGACAGCCTGGATTATCGCAGTAAAAATTGACAACTATGCCTGGCTGTTCGTGGTTCTGGGCTTCCTGATGATGATGATCAAAAAGCCGACCATACGCTATGTCGGCCAGATTGCTTTTGGTTTTGGCGTGCTTTTTGTCGGACTCAACAGCATGAGCGATGCCATGAAGCCGTTAGCCAGCAGTCCCGCTTTCGCGGAGCTGCTGTTGAAGATTAAGGATGTGCCTGTATTAGGGCTGATAGTTGGCGCCATAGCGTCAATGGTAGTCCAGAGCTCATCAGCAGCTATCGGTGTACTCCAGACTCTGTCAGCTTCGCCGATCGACGCCAACGGTGCACCGCTGGTATCTCTTTATCAGGCTGTGCCGATTCTCTTTGGCAGTAATATTGGTACTACGATAACCGCTATCCTGGCTTCTATCGGCGGTACCCGACAGGCTAAACGCACAGCTGCAGCCCACTCAGTCTTTAATATCTCCGGTTCGCTCTTATTCATACTTTTATTACAACCTTATACTTTTTTAGTAAATGCGATATTGTCTTTCCTTGGCGTTACTCTTGTGCCTGACACAACAGCAAATATTGCCGGTATGATGACGCCGGTAGCCAGTGCCATGCGTCAGGGAATTGCCGTTTCACATACGCTGTTTAATGTAATCAGCACGCTTGTCTGGCTCCCTTTTGTCTGGTTAATGGTAAAAATTGTAAAAATAATTGTGCCGGGCGAGGAAATCGTCGGCCGCAAACAGCTGGCCTTTATTGATTATAAGGTTGTATCGCGACCTGCCATTGCCTTGGGACTCGCGACCAACGAGCTTGCCCGCATGACCGGCCTTGCCAAGGAAATGATCAAAACCAGTCGTGAATCTCTGCGCAATTTCACAGAAGAACTTATAGGTAAAGTTAAGACTGATGAAGAAATGATGGACTTTCTTGATAATGAGATTGTCCGTTATCTTTCCAATATTGTAGCTTCCGGCTCCATTACACCACCCGAAGCCTCGCGCATTGCCGGCCATATGCACGCTACAAATGATATTGAACGTATCGGCGACCATTGTGAGAATATAACCGATATCGCCCGGCGTCTGCGGGAAGATAATGTTGCCTTTTCTGAATCAGCTAAAGCTGAGCTTGATACTGCCTTTGAATTTATCGAAGGAATTGTCGGCAAGAGCGTCACGGCTCTGCAGGACCATGATCTGATCATGGCTCAGCAGATCATCGAGTCTGAGGATGTGTTCGACAAAATGGAAGCGGACATGCGCAACAGTCATCTGAACCGCTTGAACAGACAGGAATGCAATCCGCAAGCGACAGTCTATTTCCTTGAACTGATTCATATTCTTGAGCGTATCAGCGATCACTGCAAGAACATTGCAGAAGTAGTTCTGGGCGGCGAGAATTATCTGATTCATCAGACTGAAAAAACACAATTATAAAGGACCTGCTCCAGCAGATAGACACTGGTCTCGCCAAAAAAGCGCCCGCAGGCGCTTTTTGCTGATCATTTAGCACGAAACAAGCGGTGGTTTGTATCGCTTCGCTGACTTGAATGGAACAGAAGTTTATTAAGGCAGCGACTTATATGCCTGCGTTGATTCGCGGATTATCAGTTCTGATTTGATGTTCAGGTCGATAAGATCGTTAGGCGCTTCGCGGGTCAGGTTGCTGACTATAATGCCGGCGGCGATTTTGCCGACATCAAATACCGGTAAGCGGAGGCTGGTAATCGCCGGGTTGATTATGCTTGCCGGGGCGAAGTCATCAAGACTTACAAGCGAGATTTGTTGCGGCACCTTGATGCCGTGCTCTTTGAAAGCGTTAAGCACTCCACAGGAAATCAAAGAGCTGGAAATGACCAGTGCCGACATTTCGGAAATTCGTGCAGCGATTTGATGTCCGATTTCAGTGCCAAAGCGAAAATCACCGCCGGAAGCACAGGTTTCATGCTCGTTATCTGATGTGAAAATAAGTGAATCCAGCTTCGGGATGCCAGCTGCGGTTAACACTTCCTGATAGCCGCTGATAATGCGTTTGCTCGACCAGCGAGTTGCCGGCATTATGACAAGGCCGATACGCGTATGGCCGAGCTCGATCAGATGATTGACAGCTATACCGACACCGGTGTGCATATCAAAGTTAACATGCGCGCAGTCAAGCTCCGGCATATTCTGATCCAATAAGACAATATTAAGACCGCGATCCGTAAATTCCTTTATAATCTTACTTTCAGTAATTACGGAAGACAAGATTACAGAACGGATACGTTTCCGAGCCATTTCACAAAGATAGTTATACTCTCTTTCCGGATCCCGCAGTGAATTGCAGATAAATACACCGTAGTTATTATCTTTGGCAACAGCTTCTATGCCAGTCAGGGCCTGTGCGTATATGCAGCTGGTTATATTGGGGACTATGACACCGATCTGCTCGCGCAGACGCGCAACTTTTCTGCTGCCCCCTTTGCAGTATTTGAGACGTTCGGCAGCTGTCAGCACTTTTTGGCGAACCTCATCGCTTACTTTGTATTGCGGATTATTAAGAACGCGTGAAACTGTCGCCACAGAAACTCCCGCTTCTTCTGCAACGTTAGTGATTGTCACTGCCTTGTCTTTTTTTCTTGACATAGAATTCTCCGTAAACGTTTGTGAGGTTAAATTTTGTTGTTTTTTGTAATAAATAACATTAATTATCTAAGGGGACAAGATAAATTTACCGCATAATGGCAACTTTTTCAACAACAAAATGAAAGAAATTTGAAGTAAATTTACCTAAACTTTTCTGTCTGGTTATTTTATTACTGTCTGTTATGCACTCGCAGTATTCCTGTAGGAACGCCGGTAAATTGGTGACGCAGCCGGCAGAATCTGATTGCGATTTTTTCAGCCAAATCGAATTCATCCACAGTCGGGATCGATTTTAACTCTTTGAATTACAGAACCTGATCGCGATCCTTCAGCCATTCCATTGCCAGGTTGAACCAGGCAGCCTGATGCGGGTAAGTTGCCGGATTGCAGGTTTCATCCGCCAGAGAAAGGCCGTGCGGACCTTTCTGGCAGTAAAAAAGCTCGAAAGGCACATTGTTCATTCTCAGTTGCAGGCAATATTGCAGGGTTCCTAGTGGATCGACTGTGGTGTCTTCTCCGGTTTGAAACACAAAGACAGGGCAGGTAAGGTTGCTGATTTCAACTGTCGGGTCATCAGCAAACAGATCAAACATTGTCTGGCGGATTCGTGCCTCAGGCAGCGCCGGGTTGGCTACGCGTGCATAGAGACGCTGGAAACCGGCTTCAATCAGGTCTTCTGCAACAGCCGCAAAGCTGGTGGCAGGGTACACCAATATGGCTTTGTGAAACAGGTCAGAAAGTCCGTTGGCACAATGAGCGGCCAGATGCCCGCCTGCCGAAAAACCCATTACACTTATTTTTTTCAGATCAATCTGATAAAACTCTGCCTTTTCTCTGATCCAGGCCAAAGTCGACTTTACCTCAGCAAGTAAGTCCTGACGGTTGAGTTGTCGCTGGCAGGCCGTGGTATAGCGCAGCACAACCGCATGCAAAGCGTTGGAGTTAAGCCGAATGGCTACAGGTTCAGCCTCTCTGGTGCTGAGGTATAAATAGCCGCCGCCCGGCAGTACGAGCACCAGTGGGATGCTTTGTTCGGTGTTCCGGGGCTGCACCGGGTAAAAGTCAAAAGCCGCGAATTCATTCAACTTTATAGTTTGTGGTCGCATAATTTCACTCGCTTTCATTTTTAGTCCGGCTCTGTTATTCATTATAACTGAATATTTACCTGTACTTGCTGATTAAAGTGATATTATGATAATTATTGACGAAATCACCGCATTACGGAAAAATCAGGGGGTAAGGGTTATGACATCATACGAGCGGGTAATGGCAGCAGCTAAGGGCAGGATGCCCGATTGTGTACCGGTTGGTCCATATATGGGCAATCATGGCGCCAGAGTTGCCGGTGCGGAGATCTCGGAATACGGCACAAATGGCAGGGTAATGGCTGAAGCGCAGTTAAAAGCCTGGGAGATTTACGGGCAGGATATTCTTGTGCCGCAATCGGACAATTACTACATTGCCGAAGGCTTCGGGATCAAGACCCGTTATCCTGAGGACAGCACCCCTGTCGTAGTTGACACAGTGGTTAAAGAACTTGATGACGTTTACCGGCTGAAAGTACCAGACCCTTATACTGACGGCCGCATGCATGTGTATCTGGAAGCCACACGTCTTATAAAGGCTAAAATCGGTAATCAGGCAGCTATCCGCAGTCCCGGCACAGGTTCCTTTTCGCTGGCTGCTCATCTCATCGGCACTGAAGAATTTCTGATGAACCTGGCTATCGCCAGTAGCGATCCGGAAAGTGATGAATACAAAGCCATGCGTCATTTGATGGAGCTAAGCAGTGATGCGTTGATCGCTTTTCTTAAAGCAATTGCCAGAGAAGGCGCAGATATTCTGACAATGGGCGATTCCCTGGCTTCGCTTGACATGATTTCACCCCGGATGTATCGCAGGATGTTAAAACCTTTACATGCTGAAATGATCGCATTGATAAAACAAAAAACAAAGGCTAAAGTGTTCTTTCATACTGATGGAGATGTGTTTAATCTGATTGAGGATTTTATTGAAATTGGGGTTGATGTATTAAATCCGATTCAGACCTCTGCTGGAAAAATGTCAAATCTGGAAGAATTAAAAAAACAATATAATAAAAGAATCGTTTTTTGTGGTGCGATGGATACGCAAAAAATTCTTCCTCACGGAACAACGGAAGAAGTGAAACAGGAAGTTCGGCGAGTGATCAATATATTAGGACAGGATGGGGGATATATGCTTGCTACTGTTCACACTGTTATGAACGAGGTGCCACCTGAGAATGTGTTGGCGATGGTAGATGCTGTTGAGGAATATGGATATTATCCT
>CAZOMW010000048.1:0-13649 GCA_964581135.1 uncultured Oscillospiraceae bacterium | reverse complement strand
CTTGACTTTTAATCAAGGGGTCCGGAGTTCGAGCCTCCGGTGGATCACCACAAAAAAACCCCGGGATACAAGGTATCTCGGGGCTTTTTGTTTTTTTGTGTGTTTCAGAAATTTATATTTACCTAATTTAATATAATTATGGGTACGAGGAACTCATGAAGCAGGAACTGGATGAATGGTGCGGCAAAGTGTAGTAAGGTATTGTTATAAGGCATTAATGTTGATTGGGAGATATTCAGTTAGGAGTTGTTGTTATATGGCGAAAGCCCGTTTACCGGTTAATCTGCCCCTGCAGGGCAAACGTGTTCGACTGGATGCGTTGAATGAAGAGGACCTGGCTGAATTGAGAAGTTTTTTCCGAAATCCGGCCTCTTTATACTATTACGTGCCCTCCCCTGTTTTTCCGCGCACTCTTACGCAGCTGCGTAAAAACATGGCAGACTGGCACGATAATCGCAGTTATTTCACCTTCGCGATTCGAGCCGGTGAACAGCTGGCAGGTTTGCTGCATCTGGATAGTGTTGATTATATAAACGGCAACGCTGAAATCGGCATCGCGATAACGAACACTGAATCGCGCGGTCAGGGATTCGCAGCCGAAGCCATAAGCCTGATGCTGGATTACGCTTTTGGCGAGCTGCGGCTTGAACGGATTACCGCCCGGATTATTGACGGTAACGAACCCTCACTTAAGCTGTTCCGCGGCCTTGGCTTCACTCAGGAAGGCCAGCTGCGTCATTATGTGAGGCGCAATAACAATTGGCACGATCTGCACGTATTCGGGCTGCTGAGCTCGGAGTGGGCCAACCGCCAGCTCGGAAAATAAATTCAATCACTGTTCTCTCTGATGCCAGGCGGCAGGCATTATACTTCTTGTGTCAATTGGCAGATATTAAGCTAGCTTGTGTCATTTGCAGACATTAAGTTTTATTTTGTCAATTGGCAGCCACTGACTATTGTACCGGGCTTCACTTGCGTTTTTGTTTTCTCCCGGGCATTCTGCGGGCCAGAACTTCCGGAGCAGCCACAGAGTAACCGTAAAATCCCAGCTTCTTACCTATGGAGAAATACTCTCCATGCAAATAGGTTACCATTGCCGCACGATCAATATTCAGTTTGCCGCCGGCATCCATCAGGTTAGCATCGGCAGTTACCGCTACAATTTCGCCCTGAAAAACATCATGTGAACCGTAATGCTGCACTGCAACTACCTTGCAGCCAAGCGAGAGCGGACTTTGGGCCACAGCCGGTGCATGGGCGAGTCCATCCATCGGCACTGCCTGCAGTTTACAATGGCTGAACTTGTCGTAATCACGACCGGAGCGGACACCGCAAAAGTCAGTCGCTTCCAGCAGTGGTTCATTAACACAGTTAACGACAAATTCACCTGAATCAACTATCAGCTGGTGTGAAAAGCGACCGGGCCGGACTGAAATCGAAATCATCGGCGGATCAGAATTGATCGTTCCTGCCCAGGCAAGCGTAATCAGATTAGGCTTGCTGTCAGGTTCAATTCCTTTACAGCTTACAAGAACAGCCGGCACAGGCGTTAATAGTGTTGACGGCTTCAGTGAAATCTTTTTTGGACTCTGGTTATCAGCTTTATGCACAGGACGCGCTAGTTTACTGACCGTTGTTGACGGGCGTTCCTGATTGTCGGTTTTTTTCAGGCGCTCCTGCCTGTGTGCCTTGACCGGACTGCTTTTTGCGCCCGGCTTCTGTTTACCATTTACACTTCTATGGTTATTGTCTTTTTCCTTTTTCTCTTGGTTTGCCATTTCTTTCCTCACTTATTATTCGCACCGGCTCGATCTCTTCTGCTTACAAACTGCCAAATAATTCGTGCTGCAGCAAATACTCTTTGTTTTTCACACCACCGGAAAAGCCTGTCAAGCGGCCGTCATGGCCGATGACGCGATGGCAGGGCACCACTATGGCCACTGGGTTGGCCCCACAGGCGCCGCCGACCGCACGACTGAGCGTATGCGCACGTTTGCGGTCGCCGTATGTCAGTTTAAGCGCAATATCAAGATACGTTTCAGTGGTACCGTAAGGGATTGTCTGCAGTGCGGCCCAGACAGCCCGTTGAAAAGAGCTGCCTTGTTCAAGATTAACTGTAAGGTCAAACTCCTGCCGCAGGCCGCTGAAGTATTCATCCAGCTCTTTAACAGCCTTGCTGACCATCGCCGGCAGATTATCGTTCCGAATCAGCTTAAGGCAGGCATCCGCAGCTAACAGATTGTCATCCTCAGCCAGCAAACCCCACATTCTGAAAACATCCTCGGTGTAGGAATCACTGACAGGCTTACCGAAAACCTGAAAATCAACCGCTTCAATTTCTGTCTCAGTACCTTTAACGCTTAGAACACCGTATTTATAAGGAACAATCCCGACCGCAGGGTATCGATTCTGTGTTTTTGCTAAACTCATCTGGTGAAACCCGGTTTCCTGCCGGTCACGAGTAACATTTTCAACAATAAGGGTATCTGTCCGAAAGCCCGTCTGCCTGAAAGCCCGCAGCTGCGCTTCCGGCGATTCAGGCACAAGTGTTTCCAGACGCAGAAATTTTTGTTCGCTGAAAGCAAGGCGGCAAACCTGTGCCAGAAGCTCAGGCAGAATTTTTAAATCAGTACTGATAACAGTCAGACGGCCGATTTCAGGCCGGAAAGCATCCGGTAATAGTGAAACCAGACCACTGATCGGTTCTTCGTCAGAACCACCTTCAATCAGAAAGCTGCCTTGTGCATTGCGCGTCAGCAAGGTTCTGATCTGGTTGCTGACTTCCTTTAAAGTACCGGTGAATATTTCTAATCGGCGCAGCTCGGCGGCATCGGCCAGGCGCAGCGGCTTTAGCAAAAATGAATGCCTGTCAGTTGCTGATGTTGCTTGTCCCGTACTTGTTTCAGGCATCTGAAAACCTCAACTTCCTTTGATAATGCCGTCAATGCCTGCTGACACTTTCCGGCATCAGCTGCAGTTCAGGGCAGCGGCAAGGGATTGCGGTTGCTGTAAAAATCATAACGATAGGCCAGGTCTTCAGTAAAATTAACAGGCCCCTTTTCAAGCAGAACCCAGTCGGGCTGCATATCAATGTTGAGTAAACGCGTATCTGCGGGGAAAATGCTCAATACACGGGTTACGTATGCGCCTGTACAATAAGGCAGCAGTTGGTTGAACACATTGCCGCCACCGATCAGAAAAGGCTCAGGGTCGTTAAGTCGGCGCAGTTCAGCGAACATGGCGTCAAAATCATTAACTACTATAGCGTTATCGACGGTATAATCCGGCTTTCGGCTCAGTATTATGTTCGGACGGCCGGGCAGTGGCTTGCCCTGAGGAAATGAAATCAGCGTTTTGCGGCCGTAGACAATCGGATGACCCATCGTCAGCGCTTTGAAACGTTTAAGGTCCGCTGAAATATGAAAAGGCAGTCCGCCTTCCCTGCCGATATTCCATTCCAGATCACAGGCAACAATAAGTTTGAAATCCATAAAGCCTCCCTTCAGACAGCAACAGGTATCCGGCCGATTGAACTGCCCGCCTGATAATCACTCAGACTGAAATCAGCAGGGGTAAAGGCGTAATAATCTTTAAGCTCCTGATTAATCCGCAGTGCAGGCGCAGGATAGCCCCGGCGGCTGATCAGCTCTTCTACCAAAGGAATATGACGGTCATAAATATGGGCATCAGCAATTACATGCACAAGCTCACCGACAGCCAGGCCGCTGACATGCGCCAGCAAATGCACAAGCACTGCATACTGGGTTACATTCCAGGAGTTGGCGACCAGCATGTCCTGCGAGCGCTGGTTCAGAATCGCGCAAAGACGGCCGTCAACAACGTTGAAAGTCATGCTGTAGGCACAGGGATACAGGTTCATTTCATGCAGGTCAGCATGATTATAGATATTAGTCATAATCCGGCGGCTTTGTGGATTGTTTTTAAGATCGTAAAGTACACGGTCAACCTGATCAAATTCCCCTTCGCGATACTTATGCCTGATGCCCAGCTGGTAACCGTAGGCTTTGCCGATGGTGCCGTCAGGGCCGGCCCAGCTGTCCCAGATCCGGCTGTTAAGATCGGCGACACGATTGGATTTTTTCTGCCAGATCCAAAGCAGCTCGTCAACAGCAGCTGTAAAATTTATCGGGCGCAAAGTCAGGATGGGGAACTCGTCTGCCAGATCGTAGCGATTGACTATGCCGAACGTCTTGCGGGTATAGGCCGGTGAACCGTCCTCCCAATGCGGTCGGGTTGCTCCTTCGCGCTGCTCATAGCCGTTATCAAGTATTTCACGGCAATTAGCAATAAAAATCCGGTCAGTTTTACTCATCCTTAAGCTCCTTATTGAAGTTTATTTATTAGTATAGCAAATATGCGGCAATAACAGCCAGATTTTCCCGGTTTGCAGAGCATCGGCAGACACTTAACGATTAAGCGGCTACGTTTATCTGAAGCTGCTGATATATTGCCTGAAAGTGAAAAGAAGCTTGTCATAAATGAGCCATATCGATTTATTTTTGGTAGAATTCATATAGTTTATCTATGGAGGATTGACACTTGCTGACACCGAAATCCAGTTCACGATCCTGTGAGTCACTTACAGTTAATAATCACTCGGATTCTCTCAGTCAAAAAAAGCCATTTCGGCGAACCAGGGATACTATTTACACAAGTCAGACTATTCTGCAGAAATTTTCACTTATTCTGCTTGTGTTGCTGGTCGTATTCAGCCCTGTTGCGAACCAGGCGATTGCTGCCTCTTCTCAGCCTGACGGTACTTCTGTCAGCGAAACGGAAACCACTGCACCGATCGTTGCCAATGCCACGGTGCCGGTGGACCAGGCTGCCTCCGACGCACTTGAGATCAATGGTAAAGCTTATGTTTTATATGAAGTTGAGTCGAACACTTTTTTGTTGGGCCGCAATGCTGATCAGCCCCTTTCACCTGCCAGTATAACCAAGGTTATGACCATGCTTCTGGCTCTGGAAAATTTGGAACTTAAGGATGAAATCGTTGTCAGGCGCGAGATGTTTGAAACCATTCCCAACGACTATATGCGCCTGGGTTTAGTTGAAGGTGAAACTATAACCGTTGAAGACGCGATCTACGGCTCCATGTTACTCTCTGCCAACGATACCTCAATGGCTTTAGCACTCAAAGTCAGCCCCTCTGTAGAGAAGTTCTGTGATCTGATGAATGCCCGCGCTAAAGAACTGGGCTGCACAGCAACTACCTTCACTAATCCTTATGGTTTGGCGGAAACAACCAATCTGACAACTGCTCACGATATGGCTCTGATCATGGCTGAGGCACTTAAGCACGAAGACTTCATCCGGATCGGCAAGGCCAAAACCTACCTGCTGCCGGCTACTGACAAAACCGGGGCCCGTGGAATGACCAATGGCAACCGCTTCATCAAAGATCCCAAATATGCTGCTTACACTCCGCATCTCAGCAGTAAAACCGGCTTTACAAATTTATCCGGCAACACAATAGTATCCGGTGCCCGTCAGGACGGCCGCACTCTGGTCGGGGTTATTCTCGGAGCAACGTCTTCAATACCGCGCTATGATAACCTGATAACGCTGTTTAATCATGGCTTCAATGATTTTTCTACCGTGCCGGTCGACAAGGAAAGCTATACCCGGGCCAGCAATGATTTTATAAAAATAATTGAATCTGAAATTGCAGCCAGCAAGCTGATGCTGGAAATTACTGCCAGCACAGTTAAGCTGACACCTTTTATTACAAACACAAATAGTCGCACGGCCTCCGGCAGCTCAGCAGTTGTCGGCGAACCCGATGTCAATCGGCTGGAGTTAGCCGGCTTGAAAAGCGGCGGCAAGCTTGAATACCCGCTAAAAGCAAAGTACAGTGATCAAACCTACAGTGAAGCAGGCAGCCTGATTCTTACTCTGCAGGCGAAAGCTCCTGTCAGCAGCAGCGGCTCCGGTACAGTCACAGGTACCAATCTGCCGGGGTCTTCAAGCCCGGCTGCGGGGGCCGTGCTTGAAGACACAACAACCGGCAACCTGATACTGCGGATTGTTTTAATTGCCCTGGCAGGTCTGGTTCTGGCTGCAATTATCATTTATGTTATGATGCGTCGCGAAATAAAACGGCGGCGGCGCCAACGGCATCTGGCCGGATCTGCCAACAACTACGGGGTCAGAAAAGTGCGGTTCAAGTAAATAAATGCCATGATGCAGGCAGGGAGAACAGCTATGAATATTGTGATCATCGGTGCCGGTAAAGTTGGAGAAGAGTTATGCCGCAGTCTGTCGCAAAGCGGGCACGATATCGTTTTGATTGAGAAAGATCCAAAACGTCTTGAGCAGCTGATTAATATCGCCGACATTAAGGGAGTAGTAGGCAACGGGGCTATTTACGATACTCAAATGGAAGCCGGCGTTGATAATTGTGAGATCTTTCTCGCTGTTTCACCTCATGACGAAACAAACATTATTGCGGCAATTACCGCCCGGAAAATCGGCGCTAAGAATACTATTGCCCGGGTGCGTGATCCTGACTTCAATCGTCAGATCGGTTTTGTGCGCGAAAGCCTGGGTATTACCATGATGATCAACCCCGAAATGGAAGCAGCGCTCGACATAACCCGTATTATTCAGTTCCCTTCCGCGCTTGGTATCGAGCACTTCAGTAATGGCCGCGTTAATATAGTCGAAGTTGTAGTCGGCGAGCAAAGCCCGTTGATTGGCCGTCAGATTAAAGACATTCGTGACAAGAATCTGGATATACTTTTTTGTATTATCAGACGCGGTGACACTGTTGTTGTCCCCAAAGGCGACACTGTCGTTCTGGCAGGCGACCACATTCATGTTACCGGCACAATTGAAGATCTGAACAAGGTTTATATAAGCGCCAATTCTTACCGCGAGCGGATCCGATCTGTACTGATTGTAGGCGCGCACAGGATCGCATATTATCTGATTCCGCGTCTTCTGCGTCTGCGTATACTGGTGAAGGTGATTGAGATTGACCCGATGATTGCCAGTGAACTGGCAGCTGAATTCCCTGAGATTGAAGTTATACAGGGTGATGGTACAGATCAGTCTTTCCTGCGGGAAGAGCGGCTCACAAATTATGATGCCGTGGTTGCGCTCACCGGCATCGATGAAGAAAACCTGCTTCTGTCGCTTTATGCCAGCAGCCAGGGAGTCAAAAAAACAATAACCAAGGTAAATCGAACCGATCTGCTCAAAGTTCTGGAAAAACAGGGGCTGGATTCTGTGGTAACTCCACGTCGCCTGATCGCGGATATTATTATCCGTTTTGTCCGTGCTCTTGAGAACTCTCAGGGTTCGAATGTCGATGCTTTATACCGCATTGCTGACAATCAGGTGGAAGCGCTGCAGTTTACAGTTACCAACGGCAGTAAGGTAGTAAACCTGCCGCTGATGGAACTGAAACTGAAGAATAATCTGATTCTGGCCGCGATTATCCGTGGTAATAAAGTAATCGTGCCGGGCGGGCGCGACTCGATCAAACCCAAGGACCGGGTTATTGTTGTGACAACTCATACTAACTTTAAGGATATTGACGACATTCTGGCTTAAAGCGCAAATATTTTAGATGGAGCTTAATGATGAATTACGGGATGATTCGCTACATATTGGGCAGGATTCTGTTGGTAGAAGCGCTTTTGCTCGGTTTGCCGGTAATTGTCGGGCTGATTTACCGCGAACCCTGGGTTAATCTTCAGTCTTTGCTGCTGACAATTCTCATCCTGTTGGCGGTCGGCATTCCGATGAGCTGGAAAAGACCACGCAAAACAGCTTTTTTCGCCCGGGAAGGTTTTTCGATCGTTGCTTTGACCTGGTTTCTGATGTCGTTCTTCGGTGCCCTCCCTTTTGTTTTCGGCGGCACCATTCCTTCCCTGATTGACGCCTTTTTTGAAACTTCAAGCGGCTTTACTACGACAGGTGCAAGCATTCTGGTTAATGTCGAGGCTTTGCCTCATTCTATTATGTTCTGGCGCAGCTTCACACATCTGATCGGCGGTATGGGCGTTCTGATCTTCGCGCTGGCAATTATGCCGCAGGTGGGGGCGGATTCTGTCCATCTAATGAAGGCGGAATCACCCGGGCCCAGCTTCGGCAAAATGATGTCCAAGGTCAGTCAATCAGCCCGCGTATTGTATATCATTTACTTTTCGATGACAGCTATACTGATACTGCTGTTGGTGCTCGGTGGAATGCCGTTGTTTGATTCTATGCTGCACGCCTTTGGCGCCGCAGGAACCGGCGGCTTCGGCATTAAAAACACCTCCGTTGGCCATTACGAAAACTCTTATGTCGAAGTGGTCCTGGGTATCGCCATGATTCTCTTTGGCGTAAATTTCAATGTTTATTTTCTGCTGTTGGCCCGTCAGTTTAAAAGCGCCTTAAGGAGTGAAGAATTACGCTGGTATCTGGGAATCATTACAGTCGCAATCGGTCTGATCTGCCTGAATGTTTCCTCGCTGTATGATAATTCTGCGCTAATGCTGAAAGATGTCTTTTTCACAGTATCATCTATTATAACAACTACAGGCTTTGCCACCCGTGATTTTGATAAATGGCCGCTGACCTCGCATGTAATTCTAATGTTCCTGATGTTCTGCGGTGCTATGGCAGGTTCAACCGGCGGCGGCATCAAAGTGTCGCGTATTGCAATTTATATCAAGACCAGCCTGCAGGAACTAAGGCATATGATCAGTCCGAACCGGGTACTGCCGCTTAAATTTGAAGGTAAGGTTATTGATCGGGAGTTGTTACGCGGAATCAGTTTTTTCTTTATGACCTACATGTTTTTCTTTAGTTTTTGCCTGCTGATAGTGAGCCTCGATGCGCCAAACTTCATTACGGCCTTCAGTGCAGTTGCCGCCACTTTAAATAACATCGGCCCCGGGCTGGATATGGTCGGCCCTGCCGGCAACTACGCCCAGTTATCCAATCTGTCGAAATTTACACTCAGCATTGCCATGATCGCCGGCCGTCTGGAAATATTTCCGGTTCTGATATTGCTGACACCGCGCACCTGGCGGCGGATGTAACAATGGAAACCTACAGCAGGTCCTTGCGCTTAAGCCAGAAAACGGCTAAAACCATCAATGCCAGGGTCAGCACAAGCATGTAGCCAAAAGCAAAGGGATGATCAAATAATGGCAACCCGACATTCATGCCCCAGAAACCGGAAATTATTGTCGGTATAGTAATTATAATCGTGACTGAGGTTAGAACTTTCATAATGTCGTTAAGATTATTCTGAATAATACTGGCAAAGGTTGTATCCATCTGCTCCAGCATCTGTTTGGTCTGACCGGCCATACTGTAAGCCTGATGATTTTCCACCAGAACATCATGCAGCCAGGCTTTATCAGCAGCTTCAACGGCGATAAACGAAGCCTTAGCCAACTCTTTCAGAATAGGCTCGTTTTCAGATACAGCTGTACTTAGAAATATTATGCTTTTATCCAGATCAGCCAGCCGCAGCAAGTGATCCGACTTGGTTGAACCGCGCAGTCTGGCGTGTACCTCATCCATCTGAGCCTGCACATCCCTGCTGGCCAGTACAAATCCACGGGCAATATGCCAGACCATTTCTATCACCAGCGAATTCACCTGTCTGGCTTCAGAAATAATTTCAAACTCATTGTTCAGGATGCTGTTGAGAAATTCAGGATTACTGTGTAAACAGGTCACTATTTTTCCCGGCAGCAGAATGATCGCGATCGACCTGTTAAAATAACTACCGGGGTTTTCAGCCGCAATAGGATACAGCAATAATATCAGAACCGGATCCTCCAGGCTCGTCTGATCAAGCTTTTCCGAACGTGAAACCTCATCCGGATCAAGTGAAGTATGCAGATAATCCAAGGGAAACCCGAACATTTGCGAGGTCGTCTGCATTTCAGCCTCATCAGGCGCCTCCAGATGGATCCAGACAGCGTCATCAGCTGTTTTGACAGGTTCAATCCGGGACTCACCGTTGATTTTGTAATACCTGATCATGCAAAGCCTCCGTTTCACGCAACCGGTTCGACCGCAGCCGGCAGCCGGATAACAAATGTTGAACCCTGCCCCGGGCCTTCGCTGAATACATGGGCACTGCCCTTGTGAAGTTCGGCGATTCCTTTGACAATTGAAAGTCCGAGTCCCATTCCGCCTTCATTCCGTTCGGTCGTCGTGCTGGCCTGCCGGAATGGTGTAAACATCTGGGGAAGGAACTCCGGCCGGATGCCAATTCCATTGTCCTGCACCTGAATTACTGCATCCTGCTTATCCCGGAAAATCGATAACTTGACGGAGCCACCTCTGTCGGTAAACTTTGCGGCGTTCTGGAGCAGGTTGCCCATTATCTGCCGGATCCGCGCAGGGTCTGCGTCTGCTGCAATAGGCGGGCTGTCCAGATTCGCTTCAAAACGAATGCCCTTGCTTTCCATCAGCAGCTGGGTGTCCTCCACAACAGACGCCGCCAGTTTTATCAAATCTATTCGTTCTTTACGCAGAGTGATTTTATTGTTGGTGAGGCGCGTGATTTCCAGCATGTCATCAACCAGACGGGTCAGCTGGTTGATCTGACGTTGAATAATTGCCTTGGCCCGGGCTGTCTTTTCCGGATCATCAGTCAGATTCAACAAAGAGAAACCTGCTGTTATAGCCGCCAACGGATTGCGGAGCTCATGCGATAACGTATGAAGGAACTGGCTCTTGTCCCTGTCAGCCTGTTTCAGCGTTTCTTCGGTGGACTTTTGTTTGCTGATATCCATCGATGTGCCGTAGATCTTGACTGGCAAACCTGTGTCGCTGTAAATTACTTTACCCTGGTCATAGACCCAGATGTACTCGCCGTTTTTAATCTGGAAGCGGTATTCAACGGCATATTTAGTCAGTCTGTTATTAAAGATTGCCTCTTGTTCACGCAGGACTTGTTCAATGTCATCCGGATGCACAAGGCTCTTTGCGTAGTCGATCATCTCAGTATCCGAAATATCTTCACCGCCGATTCGCTGCTTCCATTCATAAGAGTAGGTCAGTGTACCGCTTGGTAAATCGTAAATCCAGGATGCTTCGGTTGAACCGTTAATTATTTCGAGATATTCTTTTTCCTTCTCACGCAGCAAATCAGCTTCTATCTGCAACTCGGCATTGCGTCGAAGAGCGAGTTCGGCAGTATTACGTTCCGTTACATCGTAAACAATCGTCAGATTGACCGCTTTATTCTGGTAATTGAACGGCAGAATTTTTATCTCAACCTGAGCCTCAGAGCCGTCAGGACGTTTAATCCGCCGCTCTAACGCTGGTCCGACAGTGTCCTGAACACTTTCCTGAGCAAGATCCAGCATTTGAATTGCATTGTTCTGAATAAGGTCGGCGCCAAGCAGTCGGCTGGCCGCACTGTTAGCAAAAACGATGTTGCTGTCCTCATAGATAAGGACAGATTCCGGGAGGCTCTCGATAAGATCGCCATTCCTCTTTTCACTCTCTGCCAGCTCAAGGAATGGACTCAACAGGTTTACTTCAACAACTGCCTTGTATATAAGATAGAACGCGGCCAGTTTTAGCAGATGACCGATCATATTCGAAATGCCATCGACATTCACATATAGGATAAAGGCTATTTCTGAGGCAATTGTCAATACCACCGAAAGGATCAGAAGCCTGTACGTATTAACCTTCTGGGCCTTCCTTTTCCGGAAAAGTAAGATGGCTGCTGCACTCATGATCAGGGAAATAATGATTTCGCTGACCTTTTTAAAATCAGTCAGTCCATAGCCTTCGATAAAACAATCAGGAAATAAATCGACTACAAATACTGAGGCAAACAGAATTACAGCAACCGCTGCGAATGCCCTCAGGATGCCCCTGATTGATGTCTGTCGGTTGAACAGGACGCTTGTAATAAGCAGCGCGACGCTCTGCAGGCAGCGGGCAATGATCCAAAGCTGGGTAGCCAGATTTGCCGTAGTGTCAGGGAATACGCCCATACCCTTGTAAGCCAGTGTATGGAGCAGGTCGAAAGCGCCAACTATTCCGTAGGAAATACCAAGGAAAGTCAGGAAACCGGATTGAGCACTGGTGAACCGACCCGTATTGATCGCAATCGCGAGCATCATGAAGGCGACAATGATGGCGATAAGTTCGGCCAGGCTGTGAAAAAGGAGATAGTTCTGAAAGCTGAGATAAACCATGCCGGCCAGAAAAGCGGACCACAGCAGAAGATTCAGCGGCTGTACCCGATCAGTCCTCAGTTGATTAACTTGTATGTCCATAGGTGCCCCTTGTCAAATGTTGTGCTTATTTAGATTTGCAATCGAGTTGATAAATGAATTTCACTGGAGAAATACCTGTCTCAGTTATGAATAAACGGTCAGCAATTTTCGGGAAATCTCTCCTTCCTACTTTATAGCAAATTTCAGATTTAGTACATCCGAATTTCAGCTCGGATGTATTATTGATTAAACAAATCGCATGTGCAGTGTTATGTTAATCCTGTAATCGGCAGGTAGCCGTCAATATAAGCCCGAAGGCCAATTTTGCCGGCGTTTACCGACAAGAACCGGACAGGATACTGCACTTTGACAATTGAATATTGGTGAAAATACTTTTGGAAATACATTTTACTCCTACCTTTAAGACTATGATCAAGATTTGCGAGACTTCAAGCGAGCCGTCATTGCGGTTGCCTTGTTGATTTGGATAAATTGGAAAGGATCAGACAGGTTGGATGCTAAATTGTCGCAATCGATCGATTATCGCCTTGATCAGCCATTCGATCTGCCGGTCATTGGCGTAACGGATATGTTGATAGCGGCCTTGACCACAGATGTTTGCTGCCAGGTTGTAGAACTTTCTCCTAATCGAATTGATCTCGAGGCTGCGAAAGCTTTCGGGCAGGATCGCGCTTTTAAACCAGTTGTGCAGGTTGTACGCCAGCATCTTGATCAGCAGAAACAGTTCGTTGCACTTCTTGTTCCTCTGGCTGTTCTGGTCGAAGGCGAACCCTTCCTTGAGTTCATCGATCTTGTTCTCAATGTCGCAGCGCTGGTTGTAGTCATGGAATATCTCAGTCGCGGTCATCGCCTCAATGTTGGTCACGATGAGTTGGTAGGAATACTTCACCGCATCGATATCCATCCGCTGCTGTTTCTTGTCATCGATCGGAGCCGGTTTCCTGACCAGAATGAAGCGATAGCATCTGTCCCACTTGGGCAGACGGAAGTGGATTTCGTTGACACTGAATGTCTCATCGATGGCCGTCCATGGATAAAGATGTTCCTGATGGTTGATCCGGTCGATGAGAACCTGCAAACTGCGGTATTTCTTGCACTTGATGATGAATTCGAGGTTCTGGCTGTCCAGATACTGCAGGTTGTCGATGTCAAAGCCGCCACTGTCGATGCGAACCCGGGTCAGCGTCCATTCCTTGGGCAGCAACAGCCGGCACTTTCTGATGAACGTTTCCAGTTCAAAGTTGGTGTGGTGTTTGCCGTTCTCCAGGGTCAGGTTGACCACTTCGTTGGTCGAAGCCAGGATCCCGATCTTTTCCTTGAACGATGCACGGCCATGCTTGGTGGGATTGTAGCCGATGCCGCTTCCTTCCTGATCGCCGTAAACGGTGCATACCGTATCGTCGACATTCA
>CAZOMW010000047.1:0-13685 GCA_964581135.1 uncultured Oscillospiraceae bacterium | reverse complement strand
ACAAATACAGGGGTTTTATGAGAATCGAACGAAAAATAAAAGCTTCAGAAGACGGTTGCCGTGCTGTTGACGTACTTAGGCGCCAAGACGGAATATCGGGCCAATTAAGCAAACGTATCCGGTTAACCGGAAAGCTCACCCGAAACGGTCAGCCGCACAGGATGATCGATCCTGTTCATACTGGTGATATCCTGGTTGCCACACTGCCTGACGAGGCGGCGTCACCCTTGCTTAACGACCCGTCAGTCGAAATTATCTGGGCCGATGAATGGCTGCTTGTCCTTAACAAGCCAGCCGGTCTGTTAACTCACCCTAAAAACAAACATGAGCCCGATTCATTGCTGACAAGAGTCAGTAACGGCAGGCTGCACCCTGTCAGCAGACTCGATCGCGGCACCAGCGGGCTGGTTCTGGTCGGACGCAACAGCCATGCTCACTACCGGCTCAGCCAGACAGATATTCACAAGGAGTATCTGGCACTGGTGCGGGGGCAGCCGCTTCCTGCCACAGGTACGATAAATGCTCCCATCGCCCGCGTGCCCGGCAGTATTATAGAACGACAGGTAAACCCGCAGGGCGACACAGCAGTTACGCATTATACTACGCTGCGTTATTTTGTCAAAGCTGATTGTTCCCTGCTTTCATTGCGCCTGGAAACCGGCCGCACCCATCAGATCCGTGTCCACTTGCAGCATGTCGGCCACCCAATTATTGGCGAAACCTTGTACAACGGCGGCAGCACACACCCGTATGACAAAAAAATAAACCACCAGGCTTTACATGCCTGGCGGCTGCGGTTTAACCATCCGATCAGCGGCGAATCTTTAAGTTTCGTCTGCCGGCCGCCGGCAGAATTTATTCAGCTGCTCCTGGCCTGCCGGAATTTTTCGCCTGACTTTAACAATTCCAGCGCCAGTGAGCGCGCCTGACCGGCACCGGTGCCGCCTGAAAGCAAACGGGCGATTTCTTCCAGGCGCCCTTCATTCGTGAGTGCGGTAATGCTGGTGCGGGTTCTTTCTGCTTCCACCTGCTTTTCGATCAGGAAATGCTGATCGGCCAGGGCCGCGATCTGCGGCAGATGAGTTATGCAGAGAACCTGACGCCCATTGGCCAGTGCCGATAATTTTTCTCCTACCCGGATTGCGGTCTGACCGCTGACCCCGGTATCAATTTCATCAAAGATTAACACCGGCGTCCGATCTGCCCGTGCCAGGATTACTTTTATCGCCAGCATAATACGGGCAGCCTCACCGCCGGAAGCTATTCTGGCTAAAGGCCGTTCCGGTTCGCCGGGATTCGGCGACAACAGGAATTCCAGTCGATCCAGGCCGCTGCTGCGAAACGGAGGCTTATCGGCTAACTCAGCAAAATGGACGCTGAAACGAACAGACTTCATCCCGAGATCACTCAATTCACAGGTAATTCGTTCAGCCAGGTCTTCAGCAGCCGCTAATCGAGCTGCATGCAACTGTTTTCCAGTTGAAATCAGGTGTTCTTGAATTCGCGCCAGCTCGGCATTCAGCTCTTTGGCCCGCTTTTCACCGGCCAACAGAGCGGCAAGCCGGCTTGCCGCCTTCTGACGGTAAACCAGCACTCTTTCCAAAGTTGGCGCGACCGCAGCCACTCCTGTGCCAGCGTTGGTTTCCGTAGCACATGAGCCGACACCGTATTTTGATTTCAGCCGATAAAGGACATCCAGGCGTTCATCAATGCGTTCAAGTGCCTTTGGGTCCAGATCAATCCTCTGCAAGGCGTCATTCAGTTCCCCGGCAACTGTGCGTGACAGCTCCAACGCCTCAGTGAGCGGCTGGCGCAGTTTTGCCAGCTTTTCACTATAACGGGCAATGTAATCAACGCGCGATAAAGCCTCGGCCAGAGAATATACAGCACCTTCATCAGCAGACAGCAGCTCTGTTCCCTCACCTAAAGCTTTGACAATACGCTCTTGATTTTGACGCACCCGGCGCTGTTCCTGCAGTTGTTCGTCCTCATTTGGTTTGATCTGAGCTGCGTCAATTTCATTTACCTGATACTGCAGCATGTCAACTGCCCTTGCTCTGGCGGCCGGTTCAAGACCCAACTCAGCCAGTTCAGCACTGCACTGATTGTATTCTGCCAGAACAGCCTGCCATTGCTGACGCGCGAGTGCTACCGGTTTGCTGGCGAACCTGTCCAGCAAATCAAGGTGGGTTCCGGCATCAAAAATAAGCTGGTTATCATGTTGACCGTGAATATCCAACAAAGCTGAACTTACACGGCGTGCAGTAGCCGAAGTGATTATTCTGTCATTAAGGCGGAAAACACTGCGTCCGTTCTGATTGTATTCCCGTACCAGCAAGAGTTCCTGTGGGTTTCCCGCCAGCAGATCAGCCAGCTCCAGCTGCTCAGCCAGCTCCGAATCCAAAACACCCGGCTGCAGTTGAAATAAAGCTTCAATCCGGCAGGCTGACTGGCCGCCGCGAATCTGATCACGACTCATCCGACCGCCCAGCAAAGCCAGAATCGAATCAACCAGAATTGATTTGCCGGCTCCGGTTTCGCCGGTAATAATCGACAGCCCGGTTTCGGGCTGTAAATCAAGGTTTTCTATGAGAGCAAAATCCTGAACATGCAGATGGATAAGCAAGATTTCTTCCTTTCTGCCTATCGCCTTTACTTGTTGGCTTTATAATCGTCACGACCGCGGACCCTGTGCAGTGTATCAACCAGAATGGCAGCAGCCGTGGGTGTTCTGGTCGCAATAAAAACCGTATCATCTCCAGCCAGAGTGCCTACAACGTCAGCCAGATTCAGTGAATCGAGCGCGGAGGCGCTGGCCGGGGCCATACCCGGCAGGGTCTTGAGAACAACCAGATTCATTGCATGGTCAATTGAAACAACAGCTTCTGTAAATACTTTAAGTAAGCGCACAGATGCAACTTCCCCCTGTCGTTCCAGCGGCATATACTTCAGCTGGCCGTTTGAACCGGTCGTTTTGATAATTCCCAGCTCTTTTATGTCACGTGATATCGTTGCCTGCGTAACACCTGGTCCATCTGCATTAAGCATGGCGGCCAGTTCTTCCTGTGTGCCGATTTCATGAGTACGGATCAGCTCCAGAATCCGGTTCTGGCGGTCATTTTTGCTTAGCCTCATCGCGCGATCCCCCTGGCGGCAATCTTTTCAGACAAGGTATCATAAAAAGTCCGTAAGCCAAGACGGATCAAACGCAGATCCGTCGCGGAACGGCGGGCCCTGATGCGGTCGTACTGGCTGAGATAGAGATCCTCGCGACCATCTATGGACAGCAGCACCGGATAAGGATAAGCATCAATAGTGACATCAACCGTTGTATCGGAAAGTGTTATGTAACTGCGATTATGCAGAGTATGCGGACAAAGCGGCGTAATCAGAATCAGATTAAGATCCGGTTGGATAATCGGACCGCCGGCAGAAAGTGAATAGGCTGTAGAGCCGGTCGGAGTGGCGATAATCAGGCCGTCACCCGGAATCCGGTCAACCATTTCATTGCCGATAGCCAGATCCAGGGTAAGAATTCGCGATTTGCCGCCGCGGGTGACAACTATATCGTTTAGAGCTGTGCCGCTCCCCTTTAATTCACCGTCCGGATCCAGAGCTATCACTTCAAGCATCATGCGGTTCTCGATCTGAAATTTGCGCTGTATCAACAGACGAATGCCGATTTCAAGTTCAGATGGTGCGATTTCAGGCAAAAACCCGACTTGTCCCAGATTTACACCTACCAAAGGTACAGACTGGCTGGCATGGTGGTGAACAGCTGAAAGGAAGGTACCGTCACCGCCAAAACAGATCAGGGCTTCGCAGCTGTCATAGGTGCCGTTTTGCACGCCTTTAAGGCGGTAAAGTTCAGATTCAGAATGATCGGCATCAACAACAGGAATGCCGCCCAGCGAAAGGATAATTTCGGCGGCCTGACAGGCGACTTTTTCGCCGGGGTCTTTGTCGGGGTTACTGTACAGTCCGATTCGCATTATATTCTCCTGCAATTAAGTCAATCCGGCTGAGTTTCAGGAAAGCAGTCCTGAATATTATATCGATATTTTACGATGTTTGCATCAGGTTGTTCGCGCGACAATTCAACTTGGCATGCGTCAGCTCGACTGCGTTCAGCTTTGCAGCAATGTCCGCAGCCGTTTGGCCAGGCCTTGGCCGTCCAGTCCCTGGACATTCAGGATGCGTTCACGCTTTGCCTGCTGATGAATACTGTCAGCAAGAGCGGCATGAGCAGTGCGAACGCCCGGCATTTCCGCATTCAGGCGCTCGATTATTACGGATCCGACGCCGCCGACAGCTACCCCTTCTTCGACAATCAGCACGCGGCCGGTTTTGCCCACGCTGGCTGCAATAGAATTCCAGTCCAGAGGCTTCAGCCAACGCAGGTCGATTACCTCAACACTGCTGCCTTCAGCCTCCAGAGCAGCAGCCGCGTCCAAAGCAGCGCGAGCACAGGTCCCGGCGCTTAACAGCGTGACGTCAGAACCGGCTCGCAGCAGCTGTGCCTTGCCGTTTCCGGCGACAGCGATCTCAGCCAGTTCAGGGTACTCAGGCGAACGGCCACGCGGATAGCGAATAGCCGCGGGGGCCTGCAGATCAACAGCGGCAGACAGCATCCGGGCCAGTTCATAGGTATCGCGCGGCGCCATTATGTGCATATTCGGCATTGGCAGCAGGAAGGAAATATCGTAAATCCCCTGGTGCGTCTCCCCGTCTTCGCCTACTATACCGGCGCGATCAACCGCGAGAACAACCGGCAGGTTCTGCAGACAGATATCATGTAGTATCTGATCATAGGCACGCTGAAGGAAAGTCGCGTACATTGCGACGACCGGTTTGAGGCCGCCGGCCGCCATGCCCGCTGCCAGAGTAACTGTGTGCTGCTCGGCTATGCCGCAGTCGTGGAAACGCTGCGGATAGGTTCGCGCGAATTCGGCCAGCCCGGTGCCGCCAGGCATCGCAGCCGTTAACGCGTAGAGCTTTGGTTCAGATGCTGCGATTTCACAGAGTGATTCACCGAAGCTATCGGAAAATCGCGGTGTTGTTTGTACCTTATTGTCGCGAGGAATTCCGTTTTCAATCACAAAAGGTGCCACACCATGATAAATATCAGGCGCGCATTCAGCCAGCTCGTAGCCCCTGCCCTTCTGGGTGATGACATGCAGAACCAGAGGTCCGGTGAGAGTTTTTATTGTTTGAAGATGCTTGCGCAGCTGCGGCAGGTCATGGCCGTCGACAGGCCCGTAATAACGAAAACCCATTGATTCAAAGAAGCCGGATTCCGAGCGGGCCAGGCCGCGCAGGGCTCTTTTTGTTTTCTCAAACAAACGCAGCAACGGCCGCCCGATCAGCGGTAAACGCTGCAGCACCGGCTCAACCCGCAGCTTCAGGCGGTTATAGCGTGGTGACAGCCGCAGTTTTTCCAGATGCAGCGAAATACTGCCGACATTGCGGCTGATCGACATCTGATTATCATTCAAAATTACAACCAGACGCCTGCTGGCATCATCCCCGGGGAACTGACAGGCATCATTCATTGCTTCCAGCGCCATACCGCCGGTTAAAGCGCCATCACCAACAACGGCCAGCACGTGATTATTCCGGCCCTGAAGATTCTCTGCCTGCAGCAAGCCAAGCGCAGCCGAAATAGCAGTGCTGCTGTGTCCGGTATTGAAAAAGTCGTAGGGACTTTCCTCCCTTTTGGGAAAGCCCGAAATCCCGTTTTCACGGCGCAGCGTTGCAAAACGATCGCGTCGCCCGGTCAATAACTTATACGGATACGACTGGTGCCCGACATCAAAAACTATTTTGTCGTTGGGAAAATCAAACTCCAGCAACAAAGCCAGGGTCAATTCAACAATCCCTAGATTGCTGGCCAGATGGCCGCCGTTGTCCGCAACTGTGCAGATAATCCGATCGCGCACTTCTGTTGCCAGCTCACCAAGCTGTTCCGGACTCAGTTTATTTAGATCTTCAGGTTGGTTGATCTGATCAAGAATACTCATTTCTTCTGCTTCTTTTTCGAGTTCTTTCATATCAGGAGCGGCGCAATGCCAGATAATCTGTCAATCCTTTAAGGAAGAATGTGTCCAGACCGTCAGCCTCCAGAGCCAATATTGATTCGCGGGCACTGGCCAGAATCTGTTCGAGACGTTTCTGAGCTCCTTCCGTGCCATAAAGAGTGGCGTAGGTTGTCTTCTGATCGCGCGCATCCTTGCCGATCGATTTTCCCATCTGTTCCGACGTAGATGTAACATCAAGAATATCATCACGAATCTGAAAGGCCAGTCCGATCGCGTCAGCATATTGCCCGAGCAAGCGGGTGTGTTCCTGACTGCTGCCGGCGAGGGCGGCCGCGACCAGAACAGGAGCCTTTAGCAATGCACCTGTTTTGCGCGTATGAATAGCTTCCAAAGCCACAGCATCAATTTCACGGCCTTCGGCTGCTATATCGAGAGTCTGACCGGCTATCATGCCACTGCTGCCGGCTGCCTGCGATAAAATCCGGGCGGCCTGCCAGCCGGCGCTGCCGAACTGCTCACCAAATTCGTGCACCAGCTCAAAGGCTCTTGTCAGCAAGGCGTCGCCTGCGAGCACTGCCACAGCTTCGCCAAAGACAACATGACAGGTTGGATTACCGCGGCGCAGGTCGTCATCGTCCATGCACGGCAGATCGTCGTGGATTAAGGAATAGGTGTGGATCATCTCCAGAGCTGCTGCAAAAGGCAGCACAACCATGGGATCGGTGCCCAGCATCTCAGCTGTGGCCAGCATCAGAACCGGGCGGATACGTTTGCCGCCGGCAAGGAGACTGTAGCGGGCTGCTTCAACCACCCGGCCACCGGCTTCAACAGACGGCACCGGATAGGATTCCGGCAGATAATCTTCAATTATCTGCTGCCACTTCGCCAGCTGCCGGTCAAAATTTTCTTCATTCTTATTCATTGCTGTTCACCGAAAAAGGTTCCTCAGTGAGCTTTCCATCAGGACCCTCAATCAGAATCGTAATTTTCTTTTCGATTGCATCCAGTTGATTCTGACAGCGGCGGGAAAGCTCGATGCCGCGGGCAAACAAAGTCATCGACTGATCAAGTGTAATGTCGCCGGATTCCAAACTGCGGACAATCTGCTCAAGCTCGCGAACCAGCTCTTCATAGGACAAATCTTCCATCGTTTCAATCTTTGTATCAGCCTTTGGTTCGGCAATCGTTTCAGCTTCTGTATCAGCCTCTGGTTCAGCCATCGTTTCAGCCTCTGTATCAGCCTTTAGTTCGGCCATCGTTTCAGCCTCTGTATCAGCCTCTGGTTCAGCCATCATTTCAACCTTTGTATCAGCCTCATTCTCAGGCACAGGTTCGGTCGCGAAAACATCAGCGGTTCCGGTTGTGTTCGGTGTATTATCCTGAAACAGAGATTCCAACGGTGTTAATTCCTGATCATCCTTCATTTTTCGATGCTCCTTAAAGTCGTTGAGTTAACAGTGCAATCAAGATCACCGTCAACGAGCGAGATATTTATCAGGTCGCTCGGTTTTATCAGGCTGACCGAGGTCAACGGCCGGCCTGTGGCAGGCTCAGTCACCAGCCCGTAACCACGCGCCAATACCTTTAGCGGGCTCAGCGAATCCAGCTTGCCTGCCAGATAGTTCAACCGGCCGCAGGCATCTATATGCCGTCGTTGCGCGGCGTTTTGCTGCCGCTCCCGGATCCGGTCAAGATCAGCCTGTCGCTTTTCGACAAGAAGGTAAGGCTCCCGGAAAATCCGATTACCGGTTAAACGGGACAGCCGCTCCCCTGCCAGAGTGCAGCGGCCACGCAGCGCCTGAACCAGGCGGTTGCGCTGGCGGTGCAGCGAATCTTCAAGTTCTGAGCGTACAGGTACAACAAGCTCTGCAGCTGCGGATGGCGTGGGCGCCCGCTTGTCAGCCACAAAATCACAAATCGTGAAATCAGTTTCATGACCTACGGCCGAAATTATCGGAATGCCGGCAGCAGCAATCGCCCGGGCCACAACTTCTTCGTTGAATGCCCAGAGATCCTCAATCGAACCGCCGCCTCTGCCAACTATAATCACATCAACTTCCCGACGTGCCTCCAGCAGCCGGATAGCCGCTGCTATTTTGGCGGCGGCGCCTTCACCCTGTACGGGCACCGGCACCAGCTGCAGGGAAAAATTCGGAAAGCGCCGGCCCAAAACATGGATTATGTCCTGAATCACGGCACCGGAAGGCGAGGTTACAACCCCAATGCGCTTTGGCAAATATGGCAGGGGCTGTTTACGTTCTTCAGAAAACAAGCCTTCGGCGCTTAACCTTTGTTTAAGCTGTTCAAAGGCGAGAAAAAGATCGCCCACACCGGCGGCAGCCATTTCGTTTACTATCAGCTGAAACTTTCCGTCCCGTTCATAGAGCGAAGCCCGGGCACGCACATCAACTTTTGTGCCGTCAACCGGCTTGAATCGTAGCCGCGATGCATTGCTGCGGTACATGATGCAGCTTACGGAGGCATCCTCATCCTTAAGACTGAAATACAGGTGACCGGAGGCGTACATTTTGCAGCCGGAAAGCTCGCCGCGAACCTGCAAAGTGCTCAGCACCGGGTCGCTGTCCAGCAAGCGATACACGTATTTATTCAGCTGTGAAACTGTTAAGGGCTCAGCTCTGCTCATTAATACTGTCCTTGATATCATTCAGCTCAGCGTCGTTGCTATTGTCGTTGCCGGCATCTGCTTCATTCACCTGCAGCAGATGCTCGCTGTTCAGCTTCCCCAGCACAGCATTGATATAAGAGCGCGATTCTTCACTGCTGTATTTGCGCGCCAGCAGCACCGCTTCAGAAATAGCGACATTATCCGGCACATCATCGACATAGCAGATTTCGTAAACAGCCAGACGCAGAATCGTGAGATCAACTTTGGGCAGTCTGTCCTTGGTCCAGCGTTTCAAATAAGGCGTAAATGTCTGGTCAAGCTCGGCAATATGTGTTCGCACACCATCAAACAACAGCTTCAGATAAGGTATCTCATCCGGGCGAATTTCACGTATATCAATAAACAGATCAAACTGACTTTCTTCGTCATCCTTCTGGATTTCAATTTGATAAAGCAGCTTGAATGCCGCTTCGCGGGCATCCCGTCGGCTCATACTAAGTCTCCTTTACCGGAACATTCCCGGCGGTAGAATTTTGTCCAGAAGATCACGAAAATCGTCTTTATCGGCAAAATAGCGTACGCCGATCAGATAACCGACCAGCGTTAGAAACAAAATAAACAACGTTTTGAAAAACCCGAAAATTACCAACAGCAGGGCAAGCGATAAACCAATAAGAGCACCAACCAGGCCCGGATGGCGTCCCTTGAAGTTTTCGCTGAGCCTCGACCAGATAATTTTCATTTCAGCGCTCCACGCGGGCTGCGATTTGTTCGACGCGGCTCACCCGCACAACAACCTGCCCGACCGGAATTCCGGTGTAGCGTTCAATATCTTTTTTAACCCGTTCCTGTACCTTGGTCATCATGGCCGGAACTTCCACGTCAGAATATAAGACAGCGATAATAATTACGTTGATCTTATCACCACGGGCTGAAGACACGCGGGCCTTGGCGGACTTGATCCCGCCCTGGGCCAGTTTAGCAGCGTTCAGGGCAATGGATTCAATTGCATCGACACCGATATCGATGGCACCGATATCGTTGCTGCGCACACGGGTTTTGCGCAGACGACCGCTCATTACACCGTAACTCAGCGTCAGGATGGAAATGATGAATACCAAGCTGACCAGTAACAAAGCAACTGTGCGAGTTGATGTGCGTTCAGCCATCAGGTTGAACATGACAATAACGCCGCCAAGCACATCGGCGTTCAGGATCATAGCCAAAATAACCAGCGCGACAGTCGCGCTCAGGAATGAAAACAGAATTAACAGGGTCCGAGCGGTGCGGCTCATTGGGCAATTTCCTCCCGTGTTGTAACGCCTTTAACATGAACGTGGACAGCGTCGACGATCAAATCAGTGTATTTTTCAACATCAGCTTTAACCCGTTCCTGGATCGACCAGGCGACCTCGGGTATGATGTTGCCGAAAAAAATAACAGGAAAAACCGTAATGGTAACCATCTCTTCGTTTTCCTTGTGAAATATTACCTTTACGCCCTTACCTTCGTGGACAACACCCATTGCTTCTTTAAAGGTTATAACACTGCTGCTGTCTAAAGCCGCGACTCCCGGAGTCTGTAAGGCTGCTTCCGCGGCATACTGTGCCACGAAGCCATGTGACATGGCTCTTTCGCCCTTAATGGTAAACCGGTTGCCAGCATCAGCCATTTATCGTGTTTCCTTTTACTCCGACAGCTCAGGCACGTTCCATGTATTCACCGGAGCGTGTGTCTATCCGGACAATGTCACCTTCGTTGACAAACAGCGGCACTTTAATGGTGGCCCCGGTTTCAACCACTGCGGTTTTGGTGGCGTTCTGCGCAGTATCGCCTTTGACACCAGGTTCGGTCTGGGTAATCTCGAGCTCAACAAAAATGGGCGGCTCAATGCCAAAAACGTCGCCTTTGTAGGAAAGCACCTTACATACCATGTTTTCTTTTAAAAACTGGAGAGCATCACCAATGGAAGAAGCTGTGAATGGTATCTGCTCATAGGTTTCAGTGTCCATGAAATAATAAAGGTCACCATCACTGTAGAGATAAGTCATATCCCGACGATCCAGCTGGGCACGTTCAAATTTTTCGTTTGGGTTGAAGGTACGTTCCACAACGCCGCCAGTTTTTACGTTACGGTATTTGGTGCGAACAAATGCGGATCCCTTCCCCGGTTTGACGTGCTGAAATTCAACAACCTGGAATACTACACCATCCATTTCAAATGTGACTCCGTTGCGGAATTCACCTGCACTGATCATAACTATACCTCCGTCGGCAATCATGCCTATCTCATATGAATTTTCATCGGTTTATTTTAGACGATCAAGGCAAGCCCTGCAAGTAGCGAGCCTGACACCCCCGAGATAACGGAATTACTCCGTAAACCTGATGTTTCGCAGGAATGGTTTTTCAAGCGAACGCTTAATCCGGACATTCCAGGCTTCACTTTCAAAACGCGGCTTGACAAGTATCGCGTAAACCGGAACCAGACGCGCCGCCAGAACATCAGTAAAAATCTGGTCGCCGACCAAAACAGTATCCTGATTCGTGAAACCGGCCTTCTTGATCGCTTTTCGGATTTTAAAGGGAAATGGCTTGCCGGTTCCGGGCACAAATGGAATTTTCAATTCTGCTGCAAAGGCGGCAGCCCGTTGGCGCAGGGCGTTGGAAGCCAGAATTGGCACGAGCCCGGCTTGTCTGATTTTGTCAACAACCTGGCGGGCAAAATCATCCGGTGCATGGCTGCCGTGAATTGAAAGTGTATTATCGAGATCAAGCAGCACCAGACGATAGCCTTGCCCGTGCAAAGAAACATAATCAATCCGGCCGGCATCTGTAACGGCGCTATCAGGTCGGAGCCATTGGGTCAGGCGCATATGGGCAGGTCTCCTGTTTTTCAATTTGGATCAGTTTATTCAAGCTTATCAATTTACGACCGATAATAAAAGCTTATTGCTGTCACCAGATTTAAAGCCTGTTCTGCGACGCGATCCTTAAAAGGCGATTTTCTTCATTGCTGTCGCGAATTGCGTAATTGAAATCATTGCTTATGTTGTCTATAATTAGCGTGTTTTTAGAAATGGGAGTTGAAGATATGAAAGTTTGCAAATTTGGTGGTTCTTCCCTGGCCAATGCGGAACAGATCCGCAAGGTCTGCGATATTATGCTAAGTGACCCGGACCGGCGGGTAATGGTCGTGTCAGCGCCGGGTAAACGAACACGCGAGGATATTAAGGTTACAGACCTTCTTATTGCTTTAGCCAATGCCCGGATCAGCGGTTATAACGGCGAAGCTGAAAAGACTGCCGTCCTGAACCGTTTTGAAAACATCGCCCGGGAACTGGAAATCGCGGCAGATGTAATGCCCGCTATAACAGCAAATATTGAAACATTAATGGCTCAGGACTGCCAAAATTCGCTCAAATATCTTGACGCACTTAAGGCTGCCGGCGAAGATAACTGTGCCCGCCTGGTGGCTGCGTATTTCGGCAAAATCGGCCGTGACGCCCAGTATCTGAATCCGGGTGAAGCAGGGATGCTGCTCACAAATGAGTACGGCAATGCCCAGCTGCTGCCGGAATCCTACGACAAGCTGGCTGATTCCATTCGTAAAATCCCCTCACTTGTAATATTTCCGGGCTTCTTCGGTTATTCCGCCACTGGTGACGTTGTTACCTTCTCCCGCGGTGGCTCCGATGTCACCGGGTCGATTCTGGCGGCTGCCCTGAACGCAACGGTTTATGAAAACTGGACAGATGTTGACTCAGTTTATTCTGTAAATCCGGCGCTGGTTCGCAATCCCCATCCGGTGACCGAAATCACCTACGACGAAATGCGTGAACTCGCCTATGCCGGTTTTACCGTGCTGCATGAAGAAGCTCTCTTCCCTGCCTACAGCAGAAGCATCCCGGTGAATATCCGCAATACCAACAACCCGCTGGCCCGCGGTACCATGATTGTTCGCAACCGAGTGAATTTCGAGGGCATTGTAACCGGCATTGCCGGTGCCAAAGGCTTCTGTACCTTAAATATTTACAAATACTTAATGAACCGTGAAATCGGTTTTGCCTTGAAAATCCTGCAGATTCTGGCCGATGAATGCATTCCGTTCGAGCATATGCCTTCCGGTATTGATTCACTGTCAATTGTTATGCGCAACAGCGCTTTCCCGCCGGAAAAGGAAAGAATAGTCATGCAGAGGCTGGAGGACGAGCTCGGTATCGAACGGATAAGTGTCAACCGGAATCTGGCAATCGTAATGATTGTCGGTGAAGCTATGGCCCGCACCGTCGGTGTCACCGCCCGGGCCGCGACTGCGCTCAGTAAAGCCGGGGTCAACCTGGAACTGATTAACCAGGGGGCATCCGAGATCAGCGTCATGTTCGGCGTACGTGAAGAATACTGCAACTACGCGGTTAAAGAACTGTATAAGGAATTTTTCCAAAGATAAGCAAGTCCGCTAAACTACGCGAGGGATCATCTCAGTCAGTTCTGAAATGATCCCTTTTATTTTCTGGTTAATTATTAATTGCTCTCCGGCAGCGAAAAATTTACTTTTTCGGCCTGACTTTAGAGTCCAATATACCGGCAGGGTTATCGAAGAAGCGATCCAGTTGATAGGACTTGTTATTGCGCAGGCTGAAACCATTGATTATCGTTTTGTCAACGTACAGGTAGCCTTCACCGCCGTACTGATATGGAGTTGCTCCCAGACCGCCGAAAATTATAAAGCCCTGACCTATAAGGTAGCGGGCCCGCGGATCGGAGCCGTTAATAAAGGCCCCGTTTGGATAATGCAGAACTCTGACGCGGCCGGTCAGACTGCCGACCTGAGCCAGCCATTTTTCAGTGTCAGTGACAATGCGGTTCATGTCCTGGTCGCGGGCATTAATAAAACCGTAGGTCGAGGACGCAAAGTTCCAGCCGGTAGCTTGCAGGCGCTTTATAATCTTTTTGACAGTTTCCTGATTAGCAGCAATTTCCGAGTCATTCGGACTCACTTGTGCCAGTCCGACAGCTTC
>CAZOMW010000046.1:0-13724 GCA_964581135.1 uncultured Oscillospiraceae bacterium | reverse complement strand
AACTCAAAACGAAGAGCCAATAATTCACAAGCAAGTGTTGCCGGTCGTGGCTACAACACAAGCGCAGCACCCGCTCAAAGAAACGTAAGAACTGAGCGCATAAAGGCGGAGCAGGTAAAGCAACCTGTCAGCATGGTTAATGAGCGTACCCGGCAGATCCGGCGTGAGCTTACCCTGCAGCGTGTTCGCAGTCTGCTTGGTATCGTCTTGACTGTTGTTGTTGTTTCCGGTATTTTCGGCGGTATGGTTTACCGACAATCACAAATCCTTTCAGATAACTTCAGGAATCTGGCGATTGAACGCGAAATCAAAAAGCTTGATGAGTCCAGTGGTCAGCTCAGCGAAAATCTGGCACTTAAAACAGAGCTTAGTCAGATCCGCGAAGAAGCTGTACAAAGTCTTGGCCTCCAGATTCCGGCCCGCAGTCAGATCGTCAATGTTATTGTTCCGGATACCGATCGGGTTGTCTTTAACGACAAAACTAAAAGCACAGCAGATGATGATGCTTACCTGATGAGTCTGCTGTTTAATCTTGAAGGATTTTTCAAATCGCTTGATGTGAAAGGCACCCAGCCATGAAACGCGCCGACGATCCAGCCGGCGGCCGTTCTGTACTGGAAGAGCGGCTGCAGCAACGCCAACAGCAACCTCGGACATCAGGCCGGCAACAGCGTCCGGCCGCTAAACCGCCCCGTCGGAGAAAAAGGACGAGGGGCGGTGTTTTGTTGCTGGCGCTTGGTCTGCTCGTTTTCGCCGGCACGCTGATTAATCAGCTTTATCAGATTCAGATCGTTGCTTACTCCGAAAGCGCCGAGAAGGCTGCCGGGCAGCATTATCAGAAAGTAACCGAGCAGCCGGAACGCGGCCTGATCCTCGACCGCAACGGAATCGAGCTGGCCGGAACCACTTACATTTACCGGATCGGTATCACACCCAAAGATGTGCGCTCTATCACCAAAAATATCCCCAGGTCTGAGATCATCGCTGAATTCAGCACTATCCTTAATCTGCCGCTGGCAGAGGTAGAAGCTGCCTTTGCCCAGACGGATGCAGCTTACATCCAACTGAAAAAGGAAGCGACAAAAGCAGAAAATGATGCCCTGAAAGCTTACCGCAGCAAAAACAGTATCGGCGGTGTTCGGGTTGATGCGGAGCCGCGCCGTTTTTATACCAACAGCACGCTGGCACCGCAGATAATAGGCTACACAAACTACACCAAGGACAGCCTCAACAACAGCAATCTTTCCGGTCAGCTCGGGATCGAACTGGCATTTAATACTGAGCTTACAGGCCAGCCCGGTTATACCTACGTTGAAACCGACAATTACAGCCGCGGCGTACTGCCTTTTTCTGTTCCGACAAATCTGCGGGCCAAAAACGGCAGCAATGTAGTGCTGAATCTTGACAGTACGATTCAGAAAATAGTTCAGGAAGAACTGGAAAACGCCATTAAGGTCTACGATATTACCGCCGGCGGTTCAGCGATTGTGATGAACCCATACACCGGTGCTGTACTGGCGATGGCTTCCTACCCCTGGTTTGATACCCGGGAACCGACTGCCGCGCCGCCCGGCAAAGACCCCGCCGACTGGGATACCAGCCGCAAAGAAGACATTGAGTATCTCTCCAAAGAGATCTGGCGCAACCGGGCAATATCCGACACCTATGAACCCGGCTCGACGCTGAAGGCAATAACCGCTGCCATTGCTTTCGAAGAAAACCTGACCAACGAATCCGAAATGTTCAACGACGCGCCGTTCAAGGAATCCGGCTGGACTATTTCCTGTTCCTCACGTGTTGGTCATGGCATCGAAAGTATGCAGCAGGCTTTTTATCGTTCCTGCAATCCGATTTTCGCCCAGCTGGCCCTGCGTACCGGAATCAACAGATACTACGACTATCTCCGGGCCTTTGGCTTCATGGATACAACCGGGATTGACCTGCCGGGTGAAGGCAAAGGCATTCTGCATGAAAATCCGGCCCGAATCGATCTGGCAACCGTTTCTTATGGTGAATCCTCTACAGTTACGCCCCTGCAGCTGGCAACGTCCTATTGTGCCATCGCCAACGGCGGCAACCTTGTTAAGCCCCTGATTGTCAAGTCACTGACGGATGCTGCCGGCAATGTTACTAAGGAATATCCGGCCGAAACCATCCGCAAGGTAATCTCAGAAACAACAGCCAACCGGGTTCTCGAACTGATGGAGGGTGTTGTACTTTTTGGTACTGGCTCAGGCGCGTATACAGAAGGTTACAGAGTCGCCGGCAAAACCAGTACCTCAACTGATGACAACGGCGACCATACGATTTCTTTCGGTGCCATAGCTCCGGCCGATAATCCTGAAATCGTGGTGCTGGTGGTTCTGAGCAAGCCAGGCGACAAGCGCACGTCTTCCAGTGGCGCTGCCCGTACTGTCGGTCAGATCGTAAACCGTACCCTCGAGCATCTTAACGTGCCGCGTCAGTTCTCCGAGGAAGATATGACCGGTTTGGCAAAGCAGTACTCTGTGCCCGAAGTCAACGGTCTGACTATGGCAGAAGCCCGTAAGCAGCTTTCCACCAAAGGCTTTATCGTGGAAGTGGGTGATCCTGATATTAAAGACTCAACAGTAATCCGCAGTCAGTACCCCGAAGCAGGTTCAAAACTTCATAAGAAAAGTATCATTGTGCTTTATCCAGAAAGCAAACCTGAACCGGCCTTTGTTGCTGTGCCTGATTTCGGCGGCAAAACAGTTAACGAAGCGCAGCGGGCAGCTGCTGAAAGCGGCCTCAACGTTGAATTTGCCGCAGGCTGCCTGGGAGTGGTAGCCGCTCAGGATATTCCTCCGACTTATGAATCACCTAACAGCCTGTTGAACGGCTCCGCCAGCAATACCGGTCTGCCTGCAGTCGGGAATTACAACAGCGGTGAGGCAAACACAGGCAACACGCAAAGCAACGGCGAAAACAAGCCGGAAGATAACCAGAATTCCAACGGTGATACCGGCAGTAAAGCTGAATCAGAAACAGGGGACAACGCCGGCAAACTGCGCCGCGGCAGCGTTGTCAGCCTGACATTCGCCTCACCTGTTGAAGGCGGTCATGCCGAAGGCAGCCAGCAGGCAGAGTAATGCTCAGCAGGTGTCAGAACAGCTTGTATTAGGGGCATATATCAACTAAAATTGCCTGATGCGCCGGTAATATTCTGAGAATCAGCCGCCTGATGACGGCAGAAAAGGCGCAGCGAATTTGAAAGGACAATACAATCATGCAACTACGCTCATTGCTGGAAGGGCTTGAGCTGCAAGCCCATCAAGGCGATCTTTCCATAGAGATTGATAATATAGTTTACGATTCCCGTAAAGCCCGCCCCGGATCTCTTTTCGTCTGCATAACCGGTTTTGTCACCGATGGTCATAAATATATCCGGCAGGCACTGAATCAAGGCGTGTCCGCAATCCTGGCTGAAAGACAGGTACCGGAACTGGCGGGCACCTGGGCGCTTACTCCGGATACCCGCCGCGGCCTGGCCCATGTTTCCGACCGTTACTTCGGCCACCCCTCCGGCAAGCTGGATCTGATCGGTATAACCGGCACCAAGGGTAAAACAACCGCGACTTATATGGCCCGCGCCATCCTTCTGGCAGCGGGCAGATGCCCCGGCCTGATCGGCACTATCGCCAACATTATGGGCGAAAGAACTGTTTATGCTTCGCGCACAACACCGGAATCATATGATCTTCAGGCCCTGCTGGATGAAATGGTGGAAAACCGGATCGACAGCTGTGTCATGGAGGTCTCTTCCCAAGGCCTGATGCTCGACAGAGTCTACGGCTGTTCCTACAAAATAGGTGTATTTACCAATCTTTACACCGATCACATCGGGCCGACTGAACACACCGATATGGAGGATTATCTGCAGGCAAAACTGCTGCTGTTCTCGCGCTGCGAGCAGTCGGTGATTAACCGCGACATTGAAATTTTTGAACGCGTTCGCGCTGCCGCAACCGGACCTGTAATTACCTACGGACTCGGGGCTGCCAGCGATGTGCGCGCTCTTGACCTGGAAAAGGTGAGTGAGGCGGACCACATCGGCACCCGTTTCCGGCTGCAAAGTCCCTTTTACAACGGCACTGTTTTTGTTGGTATGCCGGGTCTGTTCAACGTTTATAATGCACTGGCAGCGATAACCTGCGCCGGCCTGCTTGGTCTTCCATTTGCAGCGGTAAAGGCAGGACTGGCTGATATCAGTGTGCCCGGCCGGGTGCAGCCGATTCCGACCGGCAGTGATTTTCAGGTAATTGTCGACTATGCCCATAACGCTGCCAGCCTGGAAAACCTGCTGATTACCCTGCGCGAATACGTCCGGGGGCGCCTGATCGTGTTGTTTGGCAACGGCGGCGACCGGGCCCGTTCACGCCGCTTCGAGATGGGTGAAACAGCCGGACGACTGGCGGATCTCAGCATTATCACTTCCGATAATCCGCGTACTGAAGACCCCCTGAAAATCATCGAAGACATTATCACAGGCATTAAACCTACCGGCGGCAGCTTTGAAATTGTACCCGACCGCCGGGAAGCAATTGCCCGCGCCATAGCGATTGCCGCCCCCGGGGATCTGATAGTGATCGCCGGTAAAGGCCACGAGAATTACCAGATTTTCGCTGACCGCACAATTCATTTTGATGATGCTGAAACAGCCGCCGAGCTGCTTAAAGAACGGCAGGCAGGGCTCGGCAGCTCAGAATCGGAGCGCGAAAACATGATGGAAAAACCGGATGGACAAGCAAACAGAGCGGAGGCTTGAGCAATGGCTGTATTAAAGCTGAAAGCGATAACAGACCAGCTCCGTGCTAAAGAATTGCTGGTTGAGTGTTATGGCGGTGGCAATAACAATTGTAACAATAACGGCAACAGCACCGCCTTCGGCAGCGCTGTCTCCGATCTGATTTTCAGCGGCGTTTCAACTGATACCCGCACAATCCAACCAGGCGAGCTGTTTGTTGCTCTTCAGGGCGAAACCTTCGATGGCCACAGCTTCATTGAAACTGCTATTGAACGCGGCGCCGCCGGCATAATCTGCCGCCACTGGCCGGAAAGCGCACAAACTGAACTGAAAGGCCTGCAAACTGAACCGAAAGGCCTGCAAACTGAGCCGATAGTTATCAGGGTTACCGATACCCTGGCGGCCTATCAGCAACTGGCAGTCATCGCCCGTTTGCAGCTGAAAGCTCCTGTAATAGCGATTACCGGCAGTGTCGGTAAAACCTCAACCCGCGGTTTGATAGCGGCCTGCTTGAACAGCAGGCTGAAAGTACATCAGACTGAGGCAAACCTCAACAATGAAATCGGTTTACCTGCTACCATACTGGCAGCTCCTGATACAGCCGAGGTTGTTGTCGTAGAGCTGGGCATGCGGGCAGCCGGCGAAATCAGACTGCTGAGCGACATCGCCCGGCCGGACATAGCTGTCATAACCAACATCGGCCATTCCCACATTGAATTTCTGGGCAGCCAGCAGGGAATTCTGGCTGCCAAAATGGAAATAATCAGCGGTCTGGCAAAAGACGGACTTCTGATTCTGAACTGCGATGATCCTTTACTTCGCCAGGCTGGCAGGGAACTGATTGCCGCCGGAACCTGTCGGGTCGGGTTTGTTTCAGCTCAGGGCCCCTGCGAGGAACCGGGCGCTGAATTATGCCTGTACGCCAGCAGAATCGAGCCAACGGACAGTGCGGTTGCTTTCGATGCTAACCTGCAGACTGAATCTGTCCGTCTGGAAACACAACAGGAGACCGCAGTGCGAGTGACTATTCCGGCTCCGGGCCGACATCAGGTTATCAACGGCCTGTTCGGACTGATCTGTGCCCGCGCGCTGGGACTGACTGCAGCTGAAGCCGCTGAGGGAGCTGCCCGTTATCAGAACACCGGCAGCCGCCAGCGCATTCAGCGCATCGATACATTAACAGTTCTGGATGACAGCTATAACGCCAGTCCCGAATCAATGGCAGCTGCCCTGCAGACTCTGCAGGCGCTGGCAGCACCTGGCAATAACCGCAAGCTGGCAGCTCTCGGAGGTATGCTGGAACTTGGGGGTTTCAGCGCCGAAGCTCATACCCGGGTGGGCCGCGCCGCTGCCGCAGCCGGGTTAACCGAGCTGTTTTTAATCGGTGATAACGCTGAGGACATGGCGCGCGGTGCCCGCGAGGTTGCGCCGGAGCTCTCGATTCACATTTGCCCTGATATCGATACGCTGATCGGGCTGATGCTGCCGACACTGCATGATTACGATTTTATTCTCATTAAGGGTTCGCGTGCTTTCCGGATGGAACAGGTGCTTAACGCTCTCGAAGCCACCGCCAGTGCCCGCGGCCTGAACGGAGACTATACCAATATGAACGCCTGCGCTGACAGATCTGTGGACTATAACTGATCCGAAGCTGCTTGTGATTTACCGCCAGGAGGACTCCCCGGCATGGACTTATTGCGACCACTGCTGACAGCTTTTTTTTCAATTCTTGCCGCCACACTGGCAGCGGGCTTAATCGGTCTACCTCTGTTGCGGCGGATCAATGTCGGCCAGCAGGTTCGCGATGACGGGCCGAAGACTCATTTCAAGAAGAGCGGCACCCCGACTTTCGGCGGTCTGTTCTTTCTGATCCCCCTGATCGGCGCGACTATCTACACTGGCCTGACTGACCCCGCCAGCCGTGTGATGCTGGCTATCGGCTTCCTGATTCTCGGGTTTGCCGTTGCCGGTTTTATTGACGATTACATCAAGGTCCGGATAACCAAAAAAGGGCTCTCAGTCCAGCAGAAGTCTCTGATCATGTTCGCTGTTTCAGTGGCCTTCACCGTCTATTACCTTTATCTGGCTCCTCAGCAGCCGTTTTTCCTTGTACCGTTTCTCAGCGGCAGTACCGCCACCGGCAGTGCTGTGCCGATAGTTATTACCGGCTTCTGGAAATTCCTTTACGGAATCTTTGTTGTCCTTTATCTGTTTTTTGTAACCAACGCTGTTAATATCACCGACGGCGTTGATGGACTGGCTGCGTCGGTCACGACAATTTCCGGCACCGGCCTTTGTGCCGCCGCTGTTCTGCTGGCCGCCTCCCTGACCAGCCGTTATGCAGCTGCAGCCGGCAGTGACAGAGCCGCCGGTTTTATGGCCGGTATTGAAAATTCACGCTCGGCAGCAATTCTGGCCGCGGCTGTGGCCGGCGGCTGTATCGGTTTTCTCTTTTTTAACCGTCACCCCGCCAGGGTCTTTATGGGAGATACCGGCTCGCAGGCGCTGGGCGCCGCCTTGGCCGGCATCGCGCTGATTATGGGCGCACCCTGGCTGATTCTTTTTGTCGGAGTAATCTACATTATCGAGGCTTTTTCGGTCATGATCCAGGTCGCCTATTTCCGGCGGACAGGCGGCAAGCGCCTGTTCCGGATGTCGCCGATTCATCATCATTTCGAACTCGGCGGCTGGTCAGAGGAAAAAATCGTCGCCGTGTTCAGCTTGATTACGCTTATCGGTTCTGCAATTGGCGTGCTGATTGTGCGGTTGTAGGGAGGTAGCATGGAAAACAATACGCGAACTGTTTCGCCTCAGTTACAGCAGCGCCGCGGCAGGTCTGCTGCCGCTGACAGCCGGGACAACGTCCAGCGCCGCCGGCACCGCCGGCCGGCAGATACGCGTCCTGCCGCTGCCCAGGCGCGCTCTCCGGGCCGTCCCGCAACTGTAGCGGTTCAGCCCGGCCGTCTGCATGGCGGCTTGCTGATCACAACTATTATTATGATCTGCTTTGGGCTGGTAATGCTGTTTTCCGCCAGCATGAGCGATGGCTATGCCAATAAAGAAGGCAACCCGATGTTCTATGTCTTCCGTCAGGCTACAATAACCGGCGCCGGCCTGATTGCAGCTTTGATAATTGCACTGTTTTTCAGCATTCGCTTTTTTGACAAGATGTTCTTCACAGTCGGGCTGTACGCGGTCACATCTGTTCTATTACTGCTGGTCAAAATCAAGGGTGAAATAACCAACGGCGGGCAGCGCTGGCTGGAGCTGGGTCCGGTTCGCTTCCAGCCCTCCGAACTGGCCAAGCTGGCGGCTGTTTTCTGCTTTGCCGGCTATGTTTCCTGGGTCAGCCGCCGGCGGGCAAACGGTAAGATTCAGGCGCGCGGCCCGGTTCGTCAGGCCTTGCTGGACGCTTTTGTCGACATTATTTTTCCGGCAACTGCACTGCTGGTCTGGGTCGGGCTGATTCTGTGGCAACCGCATCTTTCAGGCGCAGTAATTATGTGCTTCATCATCATGTCAGTATTTCTGGCAGCCGGTATCCGCTTCCGCACCTATATTGTCAGCTTTACACTGCTACTGGTTTTTGTTCTTGCGGCCGGACTTGTTCTGGCCACAGCCCTGCCGATGTTTATGCCGCGCGAAGAACTGAACGCGACAATCGAAGAAAACTTCGCCCATGTCCAGAAAAGGATCGATACCTTCCAGAATCCCGAGGAGGCCTCGACTGACGATACTTACCAGATAACCCAGTCGATGATCGCGATCGGCTCCGGTGGATTGACCGGCCTCGGACTCGGGGAAGGACGTCAGAAATATAATTACCTGCCGGAATCGCATAACGACTTTGTCTTTGCGATAATCGGGGAGGAGCTCGGCTTCATCGGCACCATCAGCGTCATCCTGTTGTTTGTTGCCTTCCTGATTTTCGGCATCAGCATTGCCATGCGCGCCGCTACTCCTTTTGCCGCTGTTCTTGCCAGCGGCTACACCATGCTGATTGTAGTGCAGGCTTTTCTTAATATCGGTGTTACAACCCGATTGCTGCCGACGACTGGCATTTCGCTGCCCTTTTTCAGCTACGGCGGCACAGCAAATTTCTTTTTCCTGATCGCGATCGGCTTTATCCTTTGTGCCTCCCGTACCGGCCAGCGTCATAGCCTTCGCCAGATGTAGTCCGGGAGGTGAAACATGACCTGCCAGGAAGCTGACAAAAAAATACAAACCGCGACAAACACGGTCTCTGTTAAGGCGACAGAGACGGCTGTTGCCGGGCGCCGAGCACCGCGCTTTCTGATCGCTGCCGGCGGCACCAGCGGTCATATAAATCCTGCCCTAGCCATTGCCGAGGAACTCTGCCGCCGCCAGCCGGCCACCGTTGTCGAATTTGCCGGTACTGCCCGCGGTCTGGAAGCGACTCTCGTACCTGCCGCCGGCTACCCGTTTAATCCGGTAGACGCGCGCGGCTTTCCCCGCAAACCTTCCAGAGAGCTGCTGCCGGCGATTCGCGATTACCTGGCGGGACGCCGTCAGAGCCGCGCTCTGATCCGCCGGTTTAAGCCTGATGTTGTTATCGGCACCGGCGGCTATGTCTGCGGGCCCGCTGCCGCCGCCGCTGTCGACGCCGGCATCCCTGTAGCCCTGCATGAACAGAACGCCTACCCCGGCCGCGCCAATCGCTTTCTGGCCCGTAAAAGCCAACTGATCATGGTCAGCTTTCCTGATACAGAGCGCTATTTTCCGGCCGGCAGGCGAGTGGTTCTGACCGGCAATCCGGTGCGAGCCGCTTTCTTCGTGACAACCCGCGCGGCAGCACGCCAAAAGCTGAACATCAGCCCGACTGAACAGATCCTGCTGGTGCTGGGCGGCAGCCTGGGCGCCCGCAACCTGAATGAGGCAACTCTGGCCGCCGCAGCAGAACCTGACCTGAAATCCACGCGTATTATCCTGGCCTGCGGCAAGCTGCATATCGACAGCGTCAGCGCTGCTGCCGCCAATTTAAGCAATCTCAGTGTTTTCAGCTACATCGAAAATATGCACGATTATATGGCCGCTGCCGATCTGATCGTCTGCCGCGCCGGCGCGATAACCTGCGCCGAGGTCGCGGCCCTGGGGCGTCCTTCCATTATGGTGCCGTATCCCTACGCCGCCGGTGATCATCAGACAGCCAACGCCCGCAGCTTTGCCAATCGCGGCGCCAGTATACTCTGCCCCGACAGCGAATTCACCGGTGCCTGGCTTACGGCCCGGCTGCGCGAGCTGCTGCCGGATCATGAACGTCTGGCTGCAATGGGGACTGCAGCTGCCGGGCTGGCAAAACCTGATGCGGCCAGGGATATAGCTGACCAGATTGAATCCCTGCTAACACCAGCTTTGCGCAGCAGCAGCAACAGCGGTGACACAACCGGAGCAGTTACATGAAAAGACGCAGCCCGCCGGTTAAACCTGTCTGGCAAGCAGCCGGCAGCATTTCCAAGGATGATTCACCGCCGACCAAACGAAGTATCAGCGGTCTGATTATCGTGCTGGTAATTCTGCTAATTGCAGCGCTTTTGATTGGCCTGCTGCCGCAGTTTTACACACATGAAATTGAGGTATCAGCAACCCGCGCCATGAGCATGGATCAGATCCGCGCCGCATCCGGGCTTGAAACAGGTCAACACCTTTTCAAAGGTCTTGGCGGCAGCCTGCGCCAGTTGTTTTCCCTGCGCTATGGTGCTGCTGAGCAACAGCTTGCTGCCGCATTCCCTTATATCCGGACGGTTGAAGTGCGGCTTGACTTTCCCTCAAAAATCAAAATTGATGTTGAAGAGCGGATCGAGGTTTCGTATTTGGCAATTCCAGACGGCTGTGTACTGGTCGACAAAGAAGGCTACGCCTTAAGCATTCTGCCGCAGCCGCCGGCAGGCATTCCGCTGGTAGAAGGAATAACAGTGCGCCAGATGAGTATTGGTAAGCCCCTGACTGTTGACTTAACTGAATCTTTGAACGTGGCATTGTCCCTGCTGGGTGCTATAATAGATGCGAACAAGGACACCCGCAGTTCTGTGAACCTGATCGCAGCGGCGCGGAGCATCCGGCCGGTTTCGAATCGTGACGTTTACCTGACACTGAATTTGCCGACAGGTGACGAGCTGACCGTATTGGCCCGCGCATCGACAGACCTGACTGAGGACATGATCTGGTTGCGCTTTGCGATTGAGCAGGGCGCTTTGTCAGATCGCGGCAAGGGTGTACTTGATCTTACCGGTGAACGCAAGGTTTTTATACCTGATAAAACTTGAAAACATAGCCCTGACCAGGAGGATAATACATGTTCCCACTCCTCGGCCTGATTCTTGGCCTGATCATTGGTCTGCTCTGGAATGTCAACATTCCGGAAGCATTCTCATCTTATGTAGCCGTCGGTATTCTGGCGGTTTTCGATTCAGTAGTCGGCGCCATGACGGCAAACCTGCAGAATCGATTCAATCTGCGTCTTTTTATAACCGGTTTTCTGGGTAATGCCCTGATCGCGATCGCGTTGGCAGCGCTGGGAGATCAGCTTGATCTGCCGTTATCTCTGGCTGCGGTTTTCGCCTTCGGCAACCGGATTTTTATCAATTTTTCCACAATGCGCCGTATCTGGCTGGAGCGCTTTGATCAGAGAAAGCAAAACAGGCGCAAGAAAAGCGACCAGCAGTAAACGCGTTCTCTTTGACTTGCGGTAAATTGATAAATGAAAACGCAGCTGAAACAGCATTATCGATGCCCGGGTTTTCGATTGCTATTAATTGTATATGTTACAGAATTGTAATTTTCCTACATATAGCGCCTTCACTGTAATAAAAGCACTAAATATTGTTGTAGGAATCGTAACAATCGTGTAAAATTGTTGACAAGTGTGTTACGGATATTTATTTAGCCCACTTGACGCAAATTGATTGAAAACTGATTGTAAATTAACCGGTAAAACGCATTGAATGATCACAAAACTGACAGCCACCTCGCAGCAGCAGGACGCAAAAAACAGCGTCTGAACCGGCTCCTGATTCCGCAAGCGGCGCTGCAGTGAATTTGCATAACGGGCACGAGACCAGACGCCCGGAAGGAGATAAACGTGTCGGAATACAAAATCGGCTTTGGTATGGATAATGACCATTTCGCAACATTAAAAGTAATCGGCATAGGTGGAGGCGGCTGTAACGCCATCAACCGGATGATCGAAGGCGAAATGCAGGGAATAGAGTTTATCACTGTTAATACTGATAACCAGGCACTTGCCCTTTCAAGAGCCAGCAACCGCCTGCAGATAGGCGAAAAAATCACTCGCGGCCTTGGTGCCGGTGCCAACCCGGAAATCGGCGAAAAAGCCGCCAATGAATCCAAGGACGAAATCGGAGAACTTATCCGCGGCACGGATATGCTCTTTATAACAGCCGGCATGGGCGGCGGCACCGGCACCGGCGGTGCTCCGGTTGTTGCCCAGATTGCCCGCGAGCTGGGTATTCTCACAGTCGGTGTTGTCACCCGTCCTTTCCGTTTTGAAGGTTCGCGCCGGATGCAGAATGCCGAGCGCGGGATCCGCGAAATGGAAAAATACGTCGATTCCCTGATTGTTGTTCCTAATGACAAGCTGCTGGAAATAGCTGATGAAGATACTTCACTTGATGAAGCTTTCACTATGGCGGATCAGGTGCTCAAATACGGCGTTTCCGGAATTTCCGACCTCGTAGCTGTTCCCGGTCTGATCAACCTCGACCTGGCTGATGTCCGCCGGATAATGACTCAGGCCGGTGTCTGCCACATGGGCATCGGGCGTGCTTCTGGCGAAGGCCGTGCAGCCACCGCTATTCGCGAAGCTATCAACAGCCCCCTGCTGGATACCACAATCGACGGTGCCCGCGGTGTGATTATCAACTTTACCGGCGGCCGCGACATGCGTATTCGCGAGGTAGACGAAGCCGCTTCCGTTGTACGTGATGCCGTATCACCCGACGCTGATATCATCTTCGGCGCGGTGGTTGATCCGGAAATGCAGGACGAAATCATGATCACCGTCATTGCCAGCGGCTTTGACCGTGAAAACCAGCCGCAGGCTGTCCAGCGCCCGGCCGCAGCGGCTCAGCGCCAGTCGGCGTCTATCTGGTCCCAGGAGCCAGCGGTTGTTGAGAAGCCACCGCAGCCTCAGGTTCAGGCTAATGGCTCCCAGGTGCAGATCGATGTTCCCAGCTTTCTGAATCCGGGCGCTAAAGCAAATGATATTTTCTCTGCCGCCGCTTCTGAAGGCACCGGCAGTTCTGCCTCTGCAGAAACGGGGCCGGCCTCTGGCACAGGTACTGGAAACTTCGCTGCCGGCAAAGGCTTCCATAATGTCGGCGGAGCTGTTTCTGACGACACCCGTGAGCATGAGCTCAACTTCCCGAAAACAACTTCGCACGCCTCTGAAAGCAGCGACCCGGCCAGAAAACCTGATCCGCTCCGTGGGGAGCAAGCCGGCTCCCGTTCCGGTGCCGATGAACGGTCAGGCCACTCCGCAGCTTCTCAGGATTTTAACCAGTCAACAGGTCCTTATTCACCGCAGCGCGGGAAAACGAATCCCGGCGCCGACGACCGACATCCACCCAAGGCGGAAAAGCGCGGCGGTCGGATTCTGCCCTGGTTCCTGCAGGATAACCGTGATTCTGAAGACAACGATTAACCTAAAATGCCTGCCGGTTTTCAGCAAAATTACTGAAGGCCGGCACTCATCTTTTACAGAACAGGAGGTTTCGAATGCGCTGCCCCTATTGCGGACACGCCGAGGATAAAGTAATTGACTCCCGCCCGTCGGAAGAGGGAGCAGCGATTCGGCGTCGCCGTGAATGCATTTCCTGTGCTTCACGCTTCACTACTTACGAAAAAATTGAAAACCTGCCACTCCTGGTAATCAAAAAAGACGGCAGCCGACAACCTTTTGACCGTGACAAGCTAATTT
>CAZOMW010000045.1:9021-14217 GCA_964581135.1 uncultured Oscillospiraceae bacterium | reverse complement strand
TACGTCGCGCGGATTCTTCTGCCACAACGGTGAGGTGTTATTGATCGGTTTTTCCACCGGCTCCGGGCTGACTTCTTCAGATTCACCCGTTGCTGCAGCCACAGCAGCTTCGGCAGAGGTGGCCGCAGCATCAGCAGCGGTTGTATCGGCAGCGGACTTGTCGGCAGCTTTCGGTGTGACGTCGTGGAAATAAATCGGTACTGACATAAAGCCGCAGTATTTCACCAGAATTTCACGAATATAAGCCGCTGAGAGGAATTCGCGACCCTCTTCAGAAAGCTTCAGGCTGATCAGAGAACCACGGCTGTCGCGCTCTGAGCCGGCCATGGTGTAATTGATACCGTCTTCACTGACCCAGCTGGCTGCTTCAGCTTCCGGCTGCCAGGAGAGAGTGTCAATCCGGACTTCATCAGCAACCATAAAGGCAGAATAGAAACCGAGACCGAAATGGCCGATTATGCCATCCTTTTCAGCGCCTTTGGACTGGTATTTTTCAACGAAATCCATAACGCCGGAATAAGCAATCTGGTTAATATAACGGCGGATTTCATCTGCAGTCATGCCGATACCGTTATCTTCAATGCTGAGTGTGCCCGCTTCGCTGTCGAAACGGACATCAATCCGGTAATTATCGCTGCCCTCAGGCACTTCTGCTTCTCCCAGCTCGGTCAGACGCTTAAGCTTTGAAATTGCGTCCGAAGCGTTCGAAACAAGTTCGCGTAAAAAGATATCCCGATCCGAATATAACCATTTGCGGATAATCGGGAAAATGTTTTCAGTAGTGACAGATACACTGCCGGTTTCCTTAATCATAAATTACCTCCTGAACCTTGGCGCGGCTTAGTCAGCCGCAGTGTCAATATTATTTTGTCGCCTGATCTCCAAATCAGAACGCACAATAGCCTGGTATGCATCATATACAGCCTGAATCAGCGGCTGACCTGCTGAATCAAGCACTGTGTCTTCAATTCTCGCGACCGGTAAAATATCGATCGGTGAACCGGTCAGAAAAGCCGCATCCACCTCACCCGCCGCTACCTGTTCAGTACTGATCAGGCCGGTGACAAGCTCGGCCCCGGTAGCCTTAATCGCGTCAACGACGTGGTAACGGGTAATTCCCATTAAAATCAGCTCTGCCGGGGCAGTAATAATTTTGTTGTCTTTGATAAAGAAGACATTACTGCGGGAGCCTTCTGTAATCAAACCATCACGGTTTACCAGTAATAATTCAAAGGGCCGGCCATAAATGCTTTCCTGGGCAAATGCTTCAGCAACAGCTGCCTTATAAGCTGCATCAACTGTCTTGATATTGGGATTCCGGCGCTCGCGCTGCAGGTATGCTGTCGGTACTCCGCGGGCAAACTGCTCCGGTGTCGGATAATACGAGGGGCTCAGGTGGATGACAAAGTCATTTTCAGTCACTACAATCCGCAGATTTGCCTGGTTGTATTCACTGCCGGCAGCTTCTAAAAGACGGCGGCAGTCTTCTAACAGACGCTGTGGGTTAATCATGAAGCTTTCTGCGACTGAAGCCTGCAGGCGCCGGATATGGTCGTCCCAGAAAAGCGGCAGCCCTTCTACCAGACGGATTACCTCGTAAAAAAGCGGACGATTTGTGGGCTGCAGGTAAGGCAGCGCAGCCTCAGAACTAAGAACCGCTAAGCCAGCCGGTGTCATAATCAGGTTGCCGGTTGGTTGATCAATCATTGGAAAAGCCACTTTGATATCTCCCGATAAGTCAGATTTCTGCTGCACCCGGCACTCAGTCAAGACCGAAACCGACCGGCAGCTCAATCTTAATTATACCATCTGACAACCTTAATGCGAAGTAACCCAAGTTTATCTGTAAACCAAAACAAACCCATTCAAATCAAGCCAAAAATCATTTTCACAAAACAATAACAATGGCGTAGAATTAAAGTAATCGGGTCGGGTGCAGAGCCGTACGAGCTTCAAAAATGAATAATCCTGCATAATTACTGTATATTTATTGTATATTTGATGTATAATATTAAATTAACAACTCAAAGACATGCGAATTTGGAGGTTCAAACTCATGGCGAAAGAAAGAATTCTACTGGCTTATTCCGGTGGACTCGACACATCCATCATTATTCCCTGGTTACTGGAAAATTACGACTGCGAAGTAATTGCAATGGCCGGCGAGGTCGGAATTGAGCTTGACCATCAGCAGCTGCGCGACAAGGCTTTGAAATGCGGTGCCAGCAAGGTTTATATCGAAGATATCACCGAGGAATTTGTCACAGATTACATCTTCCCTACTCTTAAGGCACACGCGATCTACGAAGGCAAATATCTGCTGGGCACATCTTTTGCCCGTCCGGTTATTGCCAAGCGTATGGTGGAAATCGCCCGCAAGGAAAACTGTACCGCAATCGCCCACGGCGCTACGGGCAAAGGCAATGATCAGGTTCGGTTTGAGCTTACAGTTAAAGCCCTGGCGCCCGACCTGAAAATAATCGCTCCCTGGCGTGTCTGGGACATCAAATCACGTGATGAAGAGATTGATTATGCTAACGAGCGCGGTATCCCGGTACCCGTAACCAAAACCAATAATTATTCAATGGATCAGAACCTCTGGCATTTGAGCCATGAAGGCATGGACCTCGAGGATCCGGCCAATGAACCGCAGTATGAAAAGCTGCTGGAAATGTGCGTTACCCCGGAACAGGCGCCGGACAAGGCGACCTATATTGAAATTGAATTTGAGCAGGGAATACCGGTAGCGATTGACGGCGTGAAAACAGCTCCGGTTGAAATGGTGCGGCACCTTAACAAAATCGGCGGAGCCAATGCCATCGGTATCGTTGATATGGTCGAAAACAGGCTCGTTGGCATGAAATCGCGCGGTGTGTATGAAACACCCGGCGGTACCTTGTTGTATGCTGCCCACCGCGAGCTGGAGCTGCTCTGCCTTGACCGCGATACCCTGCATTACAAGGATCTTGTTGCCCAGCGTTATGCCGAGCTGGTGTACTTTGGTCAGTGGTTCCATCCTCTGCGTGAAGCTCTGGATGCCTTTGTCGATCAGACACAGAAAACTGTCAGCGGCAAAGTTCGACTCAAATTATACAAAGGCAATGTCATGCCGGCAGGCACGACTTCTCCCTTCTCGCTTTATCAGGAAGAGCTTTCTACCTTTGGCGAGGATGATGTTTATGACCAGGCTGATGCCGGCGGCTTTATCAACTGTTTCGGACTGCCTCTGAAGGTTGTCGCCCAGATGAAGCTTAAGAATAACCTGATGTAAAGATTGCAAATAGAGGTTCTGAGGATAGAGGTTCTGACATGAATGACAAGCTCTGGGCCGGACGTTTCAGCAGCAGTACCGACGCTGCCGTCAATGATTACAACTCATCGATTTCTTTTGACCATCGCCTGTTCCGCGAGGATATTCGCGGCAGTCGTGCTCATGCGGCCATGCTGGCGCGTCAGGGATTAATTGACGCTGATGATGCCGCTGCAATCGACGCCGGGCTGGCGGCAATCACCGCTGATCTCGAAGCCGGTAAACTGAGTTTCAACCCTGCGGCAGAAGATATTCATATGTTTGTTGAAGCTGAGCTGACCCGCAGAATCGGCGAGGCAGGCAAACGGCTGCACACGGGCCGCAGCCGCAACGACCAGGTGGCGCTTGATCTGCGGCTGTATATCCGCAGCGAGGGCCTTAAGATGCGCACCGGTTTACTGCAGCTGCATCATACGCTCCTGGATATTTCCTCCAATCATCTGGAAACACTGATGCCCGGCTATACGCATCTGCAGAGGGCCCAGCCGATTACACTTGCTCATCATCTCAGCGCTTATCTGCAGATGCTGCAGCGCGATATCGGTCGTCTGGACGACTGTCTGGCGCGCATGGATGAAATGCCGCTCGGTTCCGGCGCGCTGGCAGGCACAACCTACCCGCTCGATCGGGAATATGTCGCTGAGACTCTCGGTTTTGCCCGTATAACCAGTAACAGCCTTGATGGCGTTGCCGATCGTGATTTCGCGATTGAACTGTTAAGCTGCCTGGCAATATTTATGATGCACGTTTCCCGACTTTGTGAAGAAGTGATCCTCTGGTCAAGCCAGGAGTTCGGCTTCATTGAACTCGACGATGCCTTCTCCACCGGCAGCAGCATCATGCCGCAAAAGAAAAACCCTGATGTCGCGGAGCTTACGCGAGGCAAAGCAGGGCGCGTGTATGGTGATCTGATCACATTGCTGGTGGTAATGAAGGGGTTGCCGCTTGCTTACAACAAGGATATGCAGGAAGACAAAGAAGCGGTTTTTGACGCGATAGATACGGTTAAAATCTGCCTTCCGGCCCTCACCGGCATGCTGAAAACAATGAAAGTGAACCGCGAAGCCATGCGCGAGGCAGCTGCCGGCGGCTATACCAACGCTACTGATCTGGCGGATTATCTGGTGGGCAAAGGATTGCCTTTCCGTGATGCTCACGAAGTTTCCGGCAAGCTGGTGCGACACGCTCTCAAGACAGGCAGAGCTCTGGAAGAGCTGACGCTGGATGAAATGGCCGGTTTTTCAGGTTTAATTACTGCTGATGTTTACGCAGCAATTGACCTGACTGCTTGTGTCAAACGCCGGGATTTGCCAGGCGGTCCGGCACCTGAAACAGTCGCCGCCGCACTTGAGGAATCAAAAAACTGGGTGAAAAAGGCACTTAAGTCTGGCTACCAGGTTTAGTTATTTCTAAACCTGCTTCCGCCGTTTCTTAATGAACTGTTTAAAAAGAGCTAAAGGATGGTTGTATCATCTTTTAGCTCTTCTATTATAAATTTACAAGCTTAAGAAGCTTTTAATCGTCTTCTGATTCTTTTTCCAGTTCGTAAGCGCGTTCCTGCCATTCCCGGGCTTCATCCTCGAGGCCGATCATCCGGAAAAGCATAACCTTGCCATGACAGGCTTCAACGTTGTCCGGATCAAGTGCCAGCGCCTGGTCGAAGCATTCGCCGGCCTCTTCAAATTCGCATAATTGCGTCAGGGTGTTTCCCTTGCCAACCCAGGCGGCAACATAATCAGGCGCCAGCGCAATCGTACTTTCGAAATTCTGAATCGCGGCATAAAATTCACTGCGGAAGTACTGGATCGTACCTTTATTACACAGGGCATCAGCGAATTCAGGCGATTCTTCGATAGCGCGGTCGACCAGCTCAATGGCGGTATCAT
>CAZOMW010000045.1:0-9011 GCA_964581135.1 uncultured Oscillospiraceae bacterium | reverse complement strand
GGAGATGCGTCAGATACGAAAGCTCATTCAGTGCTACTGGATTATCGGGCTCAAGCGCAACAGCGCGTTTAAGCAAGCGGCGGGCCTGATCGTCATCATTTTTACGCAACGCGACCATTCCCAGCAGAACATAGGCGCTGACAAATTCCGGATCCAGCCGCAAACAGGTCTTGCACGCTTTTTCGCATTCACCAAGGTAGCCGGCAGTGTACTGGGTATCGGCCAGCTCGTACAGCAAATCGGGATCGTCCGGGTTAAGGCGGCAAAGCAGATTGTAACAGGCCAGTGCTTCAAAATCGCGGCCGATTAATCCGAGGCACTTGCCCTTGCCTCGCAGCGCGTCCTGACGTTCAGGGTCGATCCCAAGGGCCTGTTCAAAGTCGGCCAGGGCTGCTTCAAAATCGCCTTCCTGTAAATAAACAAATGCCCGCGCCATATAAACATTGGAGTTGTCAGGCGCCAGGGCGCAGGCATGTTCCGCATCTGCCAGAGCATTGGTCATATCACCTTGCAAAAGCAGCGTATTGGAACGAAGACAGTAACCGGCAAATTCCTGTGACCAGGCCGTACAGAGTCTTTCGCAAGTCTGCAGGCAGTCTTCAATCCGGCCGAGCCGTTTTTCAATCCGCGCTTTAATCAGTAGGGATTCAAAATTATCCGGCTCGACAATCAAAGCATCTGACGCATGGTGCAGTGCCTCTTCAAAGCGTCCGGCATATTCAAGCGCCAGAACCGTTTCCAGATAATAGTCGAGTCCGTTGCCGAAGGTCGGACAGCGCTGCGCGAATTTCTTCCATTCCGCCAGAGTACTGATCAGTTTAGCCAGAGAATGCTGCTGCCGGGCTCGGGCAAACAAATAATTGAAATGCAGCCATTCGACCATATCCCGGTCTAAACCGGCTTCCCCGCAGGCTTTGAGATCCTTTTGAGCTTCCTCCAGCTGTTCGGGCTCATATTCTTCGAAGCCCGAAAGCAGATGCAAACGTAAAGCAGGCGCCCAGCGACCGGCCAGCGCGTGATCAGCAGCTATTAGAGGCTTAAGTCGATGCCGGATGCGGTTGATCCGACAATTTGACAAATCTCTGATCAGATCCGTTACGCCTTCGTAAGCACTGGATACATTAGTTTCACTCAAAAGGTACAGCTTAACCAGGCGGGCTGAAAACAAGGCTTTAGCAGCGTCAGGCAGATTCTCCAGAATAGCTTCAGCTTCTGCCGCTTTGTCATGACTTATCTGAACTGCAGCGTCAATAATCCTGTGCAGCTGCCAGAAAGAGCTGCTTTTACTGCCGGGAAACGGCGGTAAATCATACTCGTTCAGCAGATACTGCTGCAGATCAAGCTCATTGACGAATAAATCATATAAGCGGGTGGGTTCCATCATGTGTTAGTTCCTCATGCTGTGGATCGGGGCCGGAATCCGGCCACCACGGGCGATAAACGCAGCAGGAGAGCTGGTGTTGACGGGCATAATCGGCGCCGAGCCAAGCAGACCGCCATACTCAACCTTATCTCCGACTGTTTTGCCAGGTACAGGAATAATCCTTACCGCCGTGGTTTTATTATTGAACGTTCCAATCGCCATTTCATCAGCTATGATAGCAGAAATAGTTTCCGCCGGTACATCACCGGGTACGGCAACCATATCAATACCGACCGAACAGACGCTGGTCATTGCTTCCAGCTTTTCTAAAGAAAGCCTGCCGCTCTCGACTGCGGCGATCATGCCTTCGTCCTCACTGACTGGAATAAAAGCACCGGAGAGGCCGCCGACAAAAGAAGAGGCCATTGTGCCGCCTTTTTTGACTGCGTCATTCAGCATTGCCAGAGCCGCGGTTGAGCCCCAGGCTCCACAGGTTTCAAGTCCGAAGGCCTCCAGAATGCGGGCAATTGAATCACCGACTACCGGGGTAGGCGCCAGAGAAAGATCAATTATTCCGTAGGGCACATCAAGCCGGCGTGAAGCTTCCTGCGCCACCAGCTGACCAACCCGGGTGATCTTGAACGCTGCCTTTTTAATTGTGTCGGCGACAACGCCCAGGTCCTGCCCGGGAACGCTTTCGACTGCAGCTCTTATAACACCGGGGCCGCTGACTCCAACGTTAATCGCGCATTCGGGTTCACCTACACCGGTGAAAGCACCGGCCATAAAAGGATTGTCCTCAGGCGCATTTGCAAACACCACCAGCTTGGCACAGCCGAAAGCGTCTCTGTCAGCTGTTAAACGGGCTGTTGACTTAATGACATAGCCCATTTCACGGACTGCGTCCATATTGATACCGGCGCGTGTCGTAGCGAGATTGACTGATGAACAAACCATCTCGGTTGTCGCCAGAGCCTCCGGAATCGACTGCAGCAGAATCCTGTCAGCATTGGTAAATCCCTTGTGTACCAGGGCGGAAAAACCGCCGATAAAATTAACACCAACAGCTTTGGCCGCCTTATCAAGCGTGCGCGCGAAAATAGTGTAGTCCCTGGCGTCACTGGCAGCTGCAATTAAAGCTATCGGAGTTACAGAGATGCGCTTGTTGATAATCGGGATGCCGTATTCGTTGCTGATATCCTCGCCTGTGCGCACCAAACGGCCCGCCAGACGGGTTATTTTGTCATAAATCCGCCGGCAGCTTTCTTCAGCTGACCCGGCAGCACAATCCAGGAGCGATATGCCCATGGTAATTGTCCGCACATCAAGATGCTGTTCTTGAAACATCCGGATTGTTTCCAGGATTTCAAAGTCGGTAAACATGTGCGTCCTTCCTCAAATACGGTGCATCGCGTCAAAGATGTCACTATGCTGAATGCGAATTGAAATATCCATTTCCTCGCCTTTTGTTTTCAGGCTTGCAGCAAGTGCTTTGATGTCATGACGTGCTTCACTTAAGTCAACAATCATGATCATTGTAAAAATCCCCTGCATAATTGTCTGGGATATATCGTTGATATTAACGCCCTCATCAGCCAGCAGTGTCGCTACAGCCGCAATAATGCCAACGCGATCCTTGCCGACAACGGTAATTACCGCTGATTTGTGACGTTGTTCCGGGTCATTTGCTTTTACCATTTTACACCTCAAATCCAATGGCACGGCCGGTCATTCCGGCAAACCGACAACAAATATAGCCAATAGCACAGCGGCTGTCAATTATCTCTATCTAAACTGCATAAGTATCGCCGTTTTGCGCCAGAACCGCTTCGGGGAAAGTTGTACGGCCTTCCTTCAGGATTTCCTGCTCATCGTAAAGCGGCAGCAGATGTGAGAGCACCAGCTTGCTCACGCCTGCCTCAACGGCCAGCTTACCACACTCAGCCGCAGTCATGTGTGCCATTACCGGCTTGCGGTAACGCTCCAGACTGCCGGCATCCAGCACAGCCAGGTCCGCGCCCTTAAGAATACGCCTGAGGTTGTCGCAGGGAACAGTATCGCCGGAATAGACAATTTTACGGTTTTCAGATTCAAAGCTGACCGCATAAGCCTCGACTGGATGTTCCATCAGTGAAAACCTGACTTTAATCCCGTAAATATCCAGCTCGGTCCCATCCGTGATCTGCCCCATAACGAGACTGTTATCTGTTTGCAGCGTTGAGGCAACAGGCTCCGGCGACGCCGGTGCGAATACAGGGATCGCTTTTACCGGTCGGTCATGGCGGCGGTTCAGATCAACCGCATAGCGCAGCAATTGCAGGTCACTGATGTGATCATGGTGAAGGTGGGTGAGGATAACGGCATCGAGCGATTCAACCTTGACCAGGCGGAACAGATTGGCGAGGACACCGCTGCCGCAGTCAACAAGAATGTTGCGGTCTTCACGCTGCAGTAAATAACCGGAGGTTGCACCACCGGGAGCCGGAAAACCTCCGGACTTTCCAAGTATTGTCCATTTCACAGGCTCACTTCCCTTCAGGTTAACGGTTTTCGTATTTGGTTACCGGATTAAGGTTCCAGCCAAAGGTTTTTTACTAAATTTTCAATTATCGATTAAATATATTCAGTTTTCAGTTGATTATTTATAGCTTTATTTTACCACTATCGTTTCAGTGGGCAAAACAATGTAATCCAGATGCTGATCGTGGGTTTCTTTTGGCAGCGGCTCCTGCAGCAACTGAAAAGGATGTGCTACGCCGATCAGCAAAGGCCGATGGGGCAGTGAAGCGATAAAACGGTCATAATATGCTTTGCCGAAACCAATCCGGGCACCGCTGCGGTCGAAAGCAACTCCGGGCATGATCAGCGCACTCATTCTTGTACCGGCTGGCAGCAATGATTCTGCCGGCGGCTCCGGAACGCCGAAATGCCCGTTGCGTAAGAAGAGGCGCAAAGGCTGGTCAGGATTATACAAACCAAAACGCAGACAATTTCCTTCCAGTTCAGGACAATACACTATTGCCGGAAAGGCCACGCGTATTCCTGCTTCGACCAGAAACGGCACCAACGGCCGGACATCAGGCTCACCGCGAAAAGCCGCATATAAACCAATCAGTTCGGTCGGAAACTGCTCAAGTAAAGCCAACAAAGGCTCTAAAGCTCGAAGGCGCGCGGTTATAGCCTTACTGTTAGCCATAAGCTCCTTTTGGGGCAATTCTTCTCGCCTTTGAATAAGGTACCGGCGCAGGTGATTCTTATGCTGATCAACTGTCTCGAAATTTTCCTGATCAAAGCTCATGCTTCATCCCTCATTTTCGTGCAGACCTTATGTCGCAAATATTCTTCATTGTTCCGGAAACATCAGCGCGTCAATGAAAAGGTCGCTGAATTCTGGATCTGAGGAAAGTTCAAGGTAATGAACCCTGCCGGCGGCTGCATCTGCTGCCGCCAGTTTTGAACTGTCAAGCAAAGCAGAAATGGCTCCCATAGCGGAGGTATTACCGGCGGCAATTACCCGGCCGCTGAGTTCGGCCGGCAGCAGGCCAATAGCGCGGGCATTTGCCACGTTCAGATATTGGCCAAAGCCGCCAGCCAGATATATTATTTTGATATCAGCGGCTGAAGTACTTTCGCGCTTCAACAGCAGCTGGATACCGGCCGCGATCGCGCCTTTGGCGTTCTGCAGCTCGCGAATATCCTTCTGAGTAAGATAAATGGCCCTGCCATGCTCAGTTTCGTTGCTGTCGGCCACCAGAAAGGCAGGCTTGCCATCAACTTCCGTCAGCCGTTGCCGCAAAGCAGGTGTCAAAACTTCAGGGTCTGCTCCTATGCGGCCGGTTTCGTCGATCACACCGCTGGTCAACATAACAGCAGCCAGATCGATCAGGCCCGAACCACAGATACCAACAGGCCGGGCGCCGTTTTCGCTTTCGGAAATTACGGAATATTCGATGTCAGCGTCTGTGATCCAGACATGGTCAATCGCGCCGCCTATGCCGCTCATGCCGTCTGAAATATTTGCGCCTTCAAAAGCGGGTCCGGCAGCAGTAGCACAGGCGGTCAGGCGATCTGCGGTCCGCAGCACCAGTTCACCATTAGTACCGATATCAATCAGTAAAGCGTTATCATGTTTGCTCTTTTCCAGCCCCAGAGCTATGACACCGGCTGTAATATCAGCGCCCACGTAGCTGGCAACTGAGGGCAAAAGAACAGTCAGTGTCCGCGGGAATTTTGTCAGCCCCAGCTCAGGGGCTGCGAGAATTCTGCTTTTAACCGTTACCGGGTTAAAGGGTGCACGGGCGATATTTTCTGCCGGGATACCTGCCAGCAGGTGCATCATTGTGGTGTTGCCGGCGAGTATCAGCAGGGTCAGGTCTTCCGGGTTCCAGGCACCGGTTATCCCTGTGAGGCTGGCAGTCAGACTGCAGTCGACTGCGTTATCCGCTTCCGTCTGCGTCTGTGTGGTTTTATCTTTAGCCGCCTCTTCCTGTCCGGCCCGGAAATACAGTGTTTTAATCAACGAGCTGATCGCGTTCAGAATCAGGCGCTGCATTTCCTCCCGATCAGCATCGCTGGACGAGGCTCTGGCAATCCGGCTGATAACATCTGCACCGAAAGCGTTTTGGGGATTAGCCAGGGCGGCGCTGGCTAACCGCCTGCCATTACTCAGGTCATACAAGTAAGCCGCCAGAGTTGTTGTGCCGATATCGATCGCAACCCCCAGAATTTTTTCCTGCCCGTCAGTATTAACCGGACCGGAGACATCCCTGCTTGAATTAACAGACAGGAAGCGAAGCACCTGTTTGTTATCGCTGCGACCTGAAAACCTGACCTTACCGTCAGCCGCGGCTAAAATTGCCGGCAACCCGCCTAATAAAGCAAACGGTACACTAAAGCCTGTAGTCTGGGAAAAACGCTCCTCATCCGCTTGCTGGTTCTGCAGTGTCGGCGGCGGTATTACCGCCTCGTATTGTTGAACAAGCGGCTGCAACAGACGATCGCCGGCTAAGCCATCGATCAGAATTAGTGTCTCTGACCGCCGAGGCAGCCGGACAACAGCAATCGGTTCAGCTGTAGCCGGTTCAGTTGCAACAAGAGAGTCAGGCAAAGGCAAATCGCGCCCAATCACGGTCTGGCATGCCAGTACAGGACCTGCACCGTCAATTTCCACCAGACATTTGCCGCAGGTACCGCGGCCACCACAAGGCGCGTTCAGTGGCTTATTCTCTTGCCGCAGCAAAGACATAAGATTGTCGCCCGGTTTTATATTAATATCAATCGATTCTTCCTGATCTACAATACGGATAAACATCGCTGGTCTCCCTGTACATGCCGAAATTCAAATTCATATTTTTCGCATTTAGTTTATCACAGCCGCAAGCTGGCGTCCGCTGCAAAGGCTGCAGAAAATCTGTTCATTCGCTTTGTTGTTCCAATCTGCTAAAATATGGGAAATATTCAGCGGGAAGCCAACGGAGGATAATGTATGCGCACTACTCAGGTTCAAATTGTGATGCCACGACATGCAAACGGGGTTCAGCGTTTGTTCGGAGGCCAGTTGATGGATTGGATAGATATCGCTGCCGCTGTTGAAGCCCGTCGCCATGCCGGAGCGGATGTCACACTTGCGGCGGTCGATCCTTTGGAATTTCTGGCCCCGGTACATGTCAACGACACTATTGTGATCCAGGCTCAGGTAACCTGGACAGGGCGTACTTCACTGGAAGTAAGCGTTGAGACGTTTGTCGAAAGGCTTGACGGTGCCCGCGAACTTGTAAACCGTGCTTACCTGGTCTTTGTGGCGGTTGATGATCAGGGCAGGCCTGTCCCCGTCCAGCCGTTTGAGCCTGAAGAAGGCGAGTCAGATGAGCGCCAGTCTGCTGCCAGACGGCACCAGTTAAGAATGGCTTTACGCGAGGCTGCCAGACAGGATATTCCGCAGACAGATAAACAGTCCCACATTCTCAGCGAGCATGCCGCCTTCTGCACCCCGCTTGGTGACCGCCAGGACGGAAATTAACTGTAAATAAATTAATGTGCAGGATGAAACAGAAATCCAATCAATTACCGGTTAAAATGAATTTAACATCGACAGCTGGAGAAAAGGCAGAATAACTCCCTGCTTTACCGGCTGGCGTTGTCCAGTAGCTGACACAACCGGCAACAGCCTCTGATTGGGGGAGATATTCATGACCGGTCTTGATAAGAAGAATTTTCTCAATAGTAATGAGAATGATCCTGTTGATAACCGGCCGTCGTCTGCCGTTCCGCCGTCAGAAAAATCTGCGCGGGATAAGCGGCGTCGGCGCCCGCTGCTGATACTGACCAATATATTGATTCTGGCCTTGGTTCTGGCAGGCGCTTATTTGATTTTTGAGCCGAAACTGTTGCACTGGCAGCAGGACAGGAAATCGAATGAACTGCTGCAGGCAATTGAAAGCGGCGACGCTGAGATCGTGATTCCGGCAAATGCTCTACAGGTTCCCGGTGAGCAGGAAGAATTTATTGACGAGGTTGAGAACTGGACGATTGATGAGACGCCGGGCACAACTAATGGCGGCACAACCTTGCCCGGTAACCCCACCGGTCCTGAGGCAACCGGCACACCTGACTCAACCGGCACAAGCGCTGAGCCTGGCACAAACCCCGGAACTGAACCTGGTTTTGGTACAGGCAGTACTACTGCTGGCACTCAGAAACCGGCAACTGTGGTTATTAAAGGCATAGGCACCATGACAATTGATAAAATCAATCTGAAAATGCCGATCGCTGACCGGGCGGAATCGGCTCAGCTGCGAGTGGCATTAGGTCTGCTGGGCGGCAGCTCGCAGCCTGGCACCCCCGGATACTCAGTAATTCTGGGTCACCGCATGTATACCCGCGGCCGTCATTTCAACCGGCTGGACGAGGTGACCAGCGGTACCGAGATTGTTATTCTGACCAAAGCTGGCCGCAAACTCACCTATGTAGCAGAACGTCAGGCAACAATCCTGCCTTCCGAACTGCGTAGCGCCTTATCGCAGACAACCAGTGACAAGGAACTTATCCTGGTAACCTGTACACCGGTTCGCGTCGCCTCCCATCGCCTGTTGGTTTATGCCCGCCAGGTTTCTGACGAAGCCGCCTAAATAATCAACTGGGCGATTATCGAGAGATTCAAAGCACTATCTACCAACGCGGTCAATAATGCTTTCTGATTACGCCTAATCCTCGCCCGAAAGTAGAGATATTGTCTTTTTCCCCATCTTAAAAAAACGGCCTGATTCTTGATAGAATCAGGCCGTAACTTAATGATCTTTGTCTAGCCGCACGTCAGCTGAAGTTTAGTCCCTGCTTAACGATTAGCTATTCTCCGCCCTGTGCTTTTTCGCAATCACCGTCGAGTCACAAAGCGAGTTCCTCGAAAATGCCTGTGGCATTTTCGAGGACTTGTCCGAGCGACTGACCGACGGTTGATTGCGATGAGCGACTGACCGACGGTTGATTGCGATTGCGAAGCAGGGATTATTATGCTTTTCCTGCGCAGCCGAGGACGTTCTGGATTTTATGGGCAACCATGTCTTTAATGGCGGTGCGGGCAGGGGCCAGATACTGGCGCGGGTCGAAGTGGCTGGGATTCTCGGCCAGATACTTACGGATTGAGCCGGTC
>CAZOMW010000044.1:0-14375 GCA_964581135.1 uncultured Oscillospiraceae bacterium | reverse complement strand
CATTCCATACCGCCAAATATGTGCCTAATGGCGGCCCTGACGGCGGCGACGGCGGCCGTGGCGGCAGTGTTGTATTTGTCGCGGAACCAGGCATGAGTACATTGCAGGATTTTCGTTATAAACGCCGCTTTTTTGCTGAAGACGGCGAAAAAGGCGGTCGTCGTAAAATGTACGGCGCCAGCGGCAACGATCTGGTTGTAAAAGTACCGGTCGGCACAATGGTAAAGGATCAGGAAACCGGCCAGACTCTGGCAGACCTGACTGAACCCGGTCAGAAAGTGATAATCGCCCATGGCGGCCGCGGCGGTAAGGGTAACGTTCATTTTGCCAATCCCATTCGCCAGGCCCCCAATTTTGCCCGTGCCGGTGAGCCGGGTGAAGTATTTGAGCTGAAGATCGAACTTAAGCTGCTGGCCGATGTTGGTCTGATCGGATTTCCCAATGTCGGTAAATCAACCCTGCTGTCTGTAATATCGGCAGCCCGTCCCAAAATTGCTGATTATCCCTTCACCACGCTGGAGCCTAACCTCGGCGTTGCGGTTGTTGATGATTACAGCTTTGTTGTCGCTGACATACCCGGACTGATCGAAGGCGCCAGTGAAGGGCTTGGTCTTGGCCATGATTTTCTACGGCATGTAGAACGCACGCGGTTATTGATTCATGTTGTCGATGCTTCGGGCGCTGAGGGGCGCGATCCGATTGCTGATTTCGATCAGATCAACCATGAGCTGGCTGAGTTCAATGAATTACTGGCGAGTCGTCCTCAGTTGGTCGCGCTGAATAAAATTGATGACACTGATCCCGCTGAGCTGGAACGCCTGACAGAAATTCTGTCTGAACGCGGCTATGAAGTTTTTCCGATCTGTGCCCCTATCCATGAGGGTGTGGATGCATTAATGAAAAAGACGGCTGAAATGGTGCGGACTTTACCACCGACGATTCTGACAGAACCAATCAGTGAAGAGATGATCTATCGGTTTGAAGAAAAGGAACTGTTTGATATCGAACGTGATGGCAGCACCTATGTTGTCACGGGAGACTGGATCGCGAATCTGGTCAGCTCAACCAATTTTGACGACCCGGAATCGCTGCAGTATTTCCAGCGGCTGCTGCGTCGCAAAGGCGTCATCGCGGCGCTTGAAAAAGCAGGTGTTCAGGAAGGTGACCCAGTGTGTCTGCATGATGCTGATTTTGAATTCCTGTTCTGATTAAAGGAGAAAATAATGCTAAACAGTAGACAGCGTGCATATCTGCGCGGCCTGGCGAATAAACTCGATTGCGACCTCCACATTGGCAAGGGTGAAATCAGTGTTACAGTTGAGAACAGTCTGGGGGACCTGCTGCAGAATCGCGAGCTGGTTAAGGCCTGTGTTTTGAAAACCGTCAATGCCTCGGTATCTGACATCGCACAGCAGCTGGCTGCAAGTGTCGGTGCTGAAGTTGTGCAGGTGATCGGCCGCCGTTTTGTTGTTTATCGTCGCTCAGAGCGTCTGGCCGAGGCTGGAAAAGCGATAACTCTGCCGCTTTAACTATGATAACCGGCTGTATTTGTAACAAATATGCTGACGAGTCTGCTATTCTAGCGGTATAATGTCAAAGATCAAATAAGCACCTTGTGCTGGTTTTAAGAAAGAGAGGAACTGTTCATGAAGAAATATGTATGTAATCTCTGTGGTTATGTTTATGATCCTGTTGCCGGGGACCCTGATAACGGAGTAGCGCCGGGAACCCCTTTTGAAGCCGTACCTGAAGACTGGACCTGCCCGCTCTGCGGCGCACCGAAAGAAGAATTCAGCGAGGAATAATACCTGACGGTGGTTCATCTTCACTGAAATTAAGCCTTGCCTGTAATGATTCCCCGGAAGTAATTGCATGACTTGGTTTGAATACTGGTTGAAAGCCAGAGAAATTAAAAGCAACGGTCCTGGACCGGCGAGTTGTTCCTGACCGGAATAGCGGCCGGTTCATTTTTTAAAAAGGAGTGAATCCATGCCAGTGCTAGCTATTGCTGACGGTGTCTTTGAAGTTGGTGCCGCTCATCCCGAACGCCAGCTTTTTGATTGCCTGATGCCAACCCCTTACGGAACTACTTATAATTCATATCTGGTGATCGGCAGCGAAAAAACAGCTTTGATTGATGCCGTTGATCCGGAAAAAGTCCATGTGCTGATGAAGAATCTGCGTGAAGCAGGTGTAGAACATATTGATTACCTGATCTGCCTCCATACTGAGCAGGATCACTCCGGCGGCAACGCTGAATTTCTGCGTCGCTTTCCTCAGGCTGAAGTCATCGCTACGACCAAAGTTCGTGATCTGATGGCAACTCATATTCATCAGGATCCGGCAAAAGTCAGAGTAATAGCTGAAGGCGATAAAATTGAGCTCGGTGACTGCACGCTGGTTTGTTATCCGATTCCCTTTGCCCATTGGCCGGATAACACCATGCTTTGGCTGGAACAAGAAAAGATCCTGTTTTCCACTGATCTTTTCGGTTCACATTTTTCGACGAGCAAAGCCTTTTCTACTTCAAGCAGTCAGCTGCAGCTTGCTGCCAAGTCGTATTATTCCGAAATCATGATGCCCTTCCGCAGTCATATTGCCAAATATACTGCTAAAACCAGAGAATTGCAGCCGCGGATGATCGCGCCTGCTCACGGACCTGTCTGGTACGATCCGGAACTGATTTTAAGCAAGTATGAGCAATGGACGGGTGACACTGTTAAAAAACGTGTGACAATCCCTTATGTCAGCATGCACGACAGCACCCGCCGTATGGTTGAGCATCTGACGATTAAGCTTTCCCAGCGCGGTATTTCCGTAATCTGCCACGACCTTGGATCTGCGCCGGAAAGCCTGACCATAGAAACAGGCCACTTTATCAACGATCTTGTCGATGCTGCTGCCGTTATTTTCGCGGTGCCGACACTGCTGGGAGGCCCTCATCCGGCAGCTGTGTACGCTGCGGTCATTGCCAGTGCCATGAAACCGAAAGCGCCTTTGCTGGGGCTGATCGGCTCCTATGGCTGGGGCTCGCGCATGCCGGAAGTTATGGAAAGCCTGCTTACGGGATTTAAGTCGGAACGGCTGCCGGTTTTCCAGGTAAAGGGCTTGCCGGAAGAATCAGAGCTGGAAGCCCTGACTGAGTATGCCGACAGCCTGGCTGATAAAGTCCTGGCTTTACCGAATCTGGCCCGTTAATTAAACGAAAGCTGACGATCCGGGAAATCATTGTCGCTGTTGTTTGCCGGCTCCGGTTCAGGCTCAGCCCCGGCTTCTGCCGGAGAGCCTGACCGGGTCAGCAAATCAAGCAAACCAATATACATTGTCTGCGGGCGCTCAATCCAGTTGGCACACATGGCGTCAGCAATTATCTTGTCGGGGACTGTCAGCCTCAAGTCGATAGTTTCGTGACGACCATCATTCTGGCGCAATCTGACTGTATAAAAACCACTTGCATCGGGGTCAGCACTTGCTGTCACCGTGTTTTCCCGCAGCCGGTCACGGCGCAGAGCTGCCAGTGAAGTCGCCAGATAAGAACGAATCGGCAGCGGTATGTGATTGGCCAGTGTCAGCAGAACCTTCCGCCCGGCCGGCGTTATGTCACAGCGCTGCACGGGATGACCGGCAGAATCCAGTAATTCTTCATTCTTGCGAACTGCGATTGTAATCAGGTTAGCGCGCAAAAGCTCATCACGTGCCCGGGTATAAGCAAAATAATCAAGGCAGAGCGTACCGAGTGCCTGGTCCAGAAGCTGATTGCCGGTTATGCCGGCAGCCTGAGCCAGGATTTCGAGTATGATCAGCTTGTTTACTGCCTGTTGTTCCCGGTCCATCCCATTCTCCTTAATCGCAGCGGGCAGCGGTTTCATCAATTGTTTCACTAAGGAACTGATTCAGATAAAGTTCATAATAATGGCCGCGGCGGTGAATCAGCTCGCTGTGCGTGCCTTCTTCGATTATGCGACCGTCTTCGATCACCAGGATGCGGTCAGACTTGCGAATGGTCGAAAGCCGATGAGCAATGACAAACGAAGTGCGTCCGGACAATACAGCAGCGATAGCGCGCTGGATTAACTGCTCTGTTTCCGTATCAACGGAAGATGTTGCTTCATCCAGAACAAAAATGCGCGGATTCGCCAGAATCGCTCTGGCAAAAGAGATCAGCTGCTTTTCACCGGTAGAAAGCAGACTGCCGCCTTCACCGACTTCTGTCTCATAACCTTTTTCCAGCTGCACGATGAAATCATGGGCGCTGACCAGGCGGGCCGCGGTTTCAATTTGTTCCGGAGTCGCGTCCAGATTACCGTAACGAATGTTTTCAGTTATTGTACCGCTGAACAGATGCGGTGTTTGCAGTACGTAGCCAAGACTGCTGTACAGCCACATCAGCGGCAGATCGCGATAATCATGCCCGTCAATCAGGATTCTGCCGCTGGTAGGCTCATAAAAGCGGCAGGCCAGATTAACAATGGTGCTCTTGCCGGCGCCGGTTTCACCCACCAGGGCGATAGTCTGGCCGGCCGGCACATCCAGATTGAAATCGGACAGGATCTGTTCCTCGCCGCCGTAGCTGAAACTGACGTTTTCAAAAGTTATACGGCCTTCAATTTGCGGCCAGGGCTCACTGCCTTTTCCTGCGGTTTCACCATAGCGGGCAATAACCTCGGGCCGGTCACCGATATCCGGCTTTTCTGAAAGCATGCTCATTACGCGCTCCGCCGCGGCCTGCGCTGACTGCAGCTCAGTCAGAATGCGTGCCAGGTGACGGATCGGATCCCAGATTCTGGTCATGTAAGTCATAAACGCGTATAAAGTTCCGGTCAGAATTACACCGGATACGACAGCGCTGCCGCCAAGCGTCAGAACCAGCGCCGAGCCGATGCCGCCAAGGAAAGATACAATCGGCAGGAACAAGGCGCCAAAGGCGCCGGCACGCACCGATTCCTGATACATTTCAGCTGCTGAGGCGTTGAATTCCTTACTGTTTAGCTGCTCGCGCCGTAAGGTTTTACTTGTGCGCGCACCCATGATGCCTTCGTTAAACAAACCGGTGATCCGCGAATTGAGCTGGCGGATTCTGCGTTGTGCTTTCAGCAGTCTTTTCTGGAAAAAGTAGGCGATAACAGCCAGTACAGGGATTACAGCTATGGCGATAAGTGCCAGTCTGACGTTGAGCGCGAACATGGCAACCAGGATGGCGATAATTGTCGCCAGACCCCAGGCGATATCTACCATGCCCCAGGCAACGACTTCGCTGAGCCTGTTGGTATCCGAAACCATGCGGGACATAATCCAGCCGACCGGTGTGCGGTCATAATAGGAGAAAGAAAGCTCCTGCAGCTGGCTGAAGCCGGCTTTGCGGATCTCATAGTTCAGGCCCGTTTCTATTGCACCGGCATAATAGAGGAAGAAGCGAGTGCAGACCGACGTCGCAACGACCAGAATAAAGAAAACTATGGCATAAGGAATAATGCCATCGGTCGTGCCGTTTTCAACGAAGTGATCGATAGCATAACGGGTCAAAAGCGGAGCAGCGCTTTCCAGGGCCGCCATCAGAACCATTGAGACCGTAAGCAGAATCAGTTCACGCTTCATTTTGAGCGCCTGAGTTAGAAAGCGCTTCCAGGTGCCAACGCTGAGATGGGTTGTAAAATCGCGATCTTCAACTGCCATCAGGGTGACACCTCCTCTATCAGAGAGTTCTGAATGTGATAAACACGCTGGTACAGCCCGGGCTGACTGATCAGCTGATTATGAGTGCCTTCAGCCGTAATTCTGCCGCCTTCCAGTACAAGGATGCGATCTGCCTCGGCCAGAGTTGAAATCCGGTGGGAAACCATGATTGTTGTCGTTTTATTATGCCGGTCGCGCAGCTCACAGCGGATCTGCGCATCGGTTTCCGTATCTACAGCGCTCAGGGAGTCATCAAAGATCAGAATCGGGCACTCACGGATAAGTGTTCGCGCAATTGTCAGCCGTTGTTTCTGACCGCCTGACAAGGTTACACCGCGTTCGCCGACCACGGTTTCGTAACCGCTTTCAAAGCTTTCGATATCAGCATGCAGCGCTGCCGTGCGGGCGGAATTATACACCTCGGAAGCTGTTGCCTGTGGCCTGGGCAGTCGGATGTTTTCAAAGACAGTGCGCGAGAAAACAAATGGTTCCTGCAGAATCAGACCAACGCTGCTGCGCACTGTTTCCCGGGCAATTTGTCTTATTTCAATGCCGTCCAGCAGAATTTCCCCGGCGGTCGGTTCATACAGTCGCTGCAAAAGATAGAGCAGAGTTGATTTACCCGAACCGGTCGGGCCGATAATCCCGACTGTCTCACCGGCCCTGACTTTAAACGAAACATCCTGTAACACCAGCCGCTGTCCTTCATTGTAAGCAAAATCGACTTGCTTAAACTCAATATCACCGGTTAAGACCGGCCTCTCCAGCTCTTTGTCATCCGGCTCAGTCGGTTCGGCCAGGATTTCCTGAATCCTGCTGAATGAAACATGCATTTTGCCGGCGTCCGCCAGCATCCTGGCCAGGTTTCGCAAGGGAAAAAGCAGAAGCTCGGTGTAAGAAACAAAGATGACCATTTCACCGAGAGTCAGGTTGCCGTTGATGGTACGGATAGTACCTGCCAGCGTCACAATCATGATCTGAAGAATGCAGATAAAATCTGAGAACATCCAGAAGTTGGCGATTATCTGATAAGTCTTCCAACCATAGTGATGCAGCGTTGAATTCTTTTCCTCGAATTTTTCACACTCAAATGCCTGGCGGGCGAATGCTTTAACCACCCGAACGCCGGTCAGGCTTTCCTGTAGTGTAGTGGAAAGATCGCCTTCGGCTTCATCCCATTTCGCGAAAGCCTGACGTTCCTTGCGGAAATAAACCATTGCGGTGGCGAAAATCAAGGGGGTGGCCAGGGTCGCTATTATGGCCATCTGTATATTTATCAGAAACATCAGCACGATCGATATAGAAACCAGCGAAAAGCTGCGTACGATTTCCAGCATCTGATTTGAAATAAAACGGCGTACCATATCAACATCAGAGGTGCTTCTTTGAATTAAATCCCCGGTTTCAGCAGCAGCATGGTAAGAAAAAGGCAGTCGCTGCAAGTGGCTGAAAAGAGTTTCGCGCAATCTGCGGGAGCCATCCTCCCCGTATATAATGATCCATTTATTGCGGAAGTATTGAAATATTCCGTCTATGAGAATTATCAATACGATTACAAGGCCAAGCCAGTACAAATGCGGCAGCAGATATTCCCGGCCGCCGATCCTGGTATAGAGCTCAAGCAGCGGCAACGGCAGCCGGACCGGCTGATTATTGATCAGTGTATCTATAACAAAGCTAAGCACTAATGGCAGAAGCAGGGAAGACCCTGCCGAAAGCAGCGTAAACAGCACCGCGCCGACCAGATTCGCTTGGTTCTGGCGGTGAAATTCATGTAAGTGCAACAGCCAGTTACGTTTCTTGTTGCGTTTCTTTAGAGGTTTCTCTTTGGACACAAAGTCCCGCCTTTCTGCTGCGAGCAACGCCACTTATTCTAGCAGTTGTGATAGGATATGAAAAGCAAGACCGGTTTGATAACCGACAACATGGCGGAGGAAACCATGCAAAAAATCATGTTAGCAAGTATAGAATCTATTATTAATCATGAACTGTTCGGCAACCCGGTTTCAGCGTATCTTGCGGCGCTGGCAATAATGCTGGCAACCTTTCTTCTGCGTAAGCTGGGCAGCACTATATTCGGAACAATTATCAGAAAAATCGCCTGGCGATCACAGACCGCTGGTATCCGGTTGTCGGAAGAGCTGCGGTCAGGCCTGCGTCTGCTGATTATAGCCCTTGGTTTCGGAGCGGCCACAAACCCTCTCCTGTTGAAGTTTCCCGAGTCGCTGGCGATATTCCTCGGCAGAGTTACCTCCTCGTTTTTTGTTGTCGCAATCTGTCTTCTGCTGGCAGGAACCGGTGTCGCCTTAACCCGAATCAGTCATGACCTGGCGGTTAAGAACGACAAACCAGTCTCGGCAATTGTCCATATTTTCTACCGGCGTGCCATTCAGGCCGCAGCAGTCGTTCTGGCCTTATTCATGCTGCTGAAAACCTGGGGCTTTGATATCAGCGGCTTGCTGGCCGGCATCGGGATTGGCGGCCTGGCGCTGTCACTGGCTGCTCAGGATACCTTTGCCAATCTACTGGGCGGTATTACTATCATGGCCGACCGGGTGTTTGAAATCGGTGATTATATCGCAACCCCTGATATTGACGGGATTGTTGAAGAAATCGGCTTTCGCAGTTCCCGTATCCGGACACTCGGACAGGCAGTGGTAACAGTGCCGAATGGTAAGCTGAGCAACTCCTTCATTACTAATTATTCCCGTATGGGTAAACGTCGCATTCGCTTTTTCATTCCAATCGCCAATAGTACAGAACCGGAAAAGCTAGCACTGCTGACAGAGAGCTTGAAAAAGATTATCGGAGCCCGGGAGCTTGTTTTTGCAGACAGCCTGATGATTTTTATCGAGAACATCAGCTCAACCGCGCTTAACATACTGGTTCAATGCTATGTAAATCAGGTAGACTATGCGTTGTTCCTGGAGGAACAGGAAGCTGTGCTGATGCTGATACTGGAAAATCTGCGGGAAATGGAAATCGATTTCTCCTATCCCACGCCAATTGCACCAATATTGCCGGAACAGCCTGCCGGCTGAAAAATTACAGCCCGGCGGCATCCTACCGTCGGGAACATTTGGCAATTGCCGGCGTCAATATTCAAGGAGGACTTATGAGTAAAATACTGATCACCGGCGGTGCCGGTTATATTGGCAGCCACACCTGCGTCGAGCTGTTGGCAGCGGGACATGACCTGATAGTGGTTGATAATCTGGATAACAGCAGCCCCCTGGCACTGGAGCGGGTACAGGCCATTACCGGCCGGGACTTTGCTTTTTACAAAAAAGATTTGCGTGATCGGGCTGGATTAACTACAATCTTCCGGGAGCATTCTCCAGACGCTGTGATCCACTTTGCCGGGCTCAAAGCAGTTGGCGAATCTGTTACACAGCCGCTCCGTTACTATCGCAATAACCTTGACAGCACAATTACCCTGCTTGAAGTGATGACAGAAGCCGACTGCAAGCGGCTGGTATTCTCTTCCTCCGCGACTGTTTACGGCATACCGGAAACAGTGCCGATTGCTGAGGATGCTCCGCTGTTCTGCACCAATCCCTATGGCTGGACCAAATTGATGATCGAGCAGATCCTGCGTGATCTATATGTTTCTGATCCGACCTGGGGTTTAATGATTCTGCGTTATTTCAACCCGATCGGAGCCCATGAATCCGGCCTGATCGGTGAAGACCCGGCAGGGATACCAAACAACCTGCTGCCGTTTGTAGCACAGGTGGCCGCCGGACGTCGCCCGAGCCTGCACATATTCGGCAATGATTATCCAACCCGCGACGGCACCGGCGTCCGTGACTACATTCATGTAGTTGATCTGGCGCAGGGACATAGCCGGGCGATCGATTTTATCAGCGAAGGCAGCCGGCTGGAAACAGTAAACCTGGGCACCGGTCGCGGCTACAGCGTACTGGAAATAGTCAAGGCTTACGAAGAGGCTTCCGGCCTGCCTGTACCATACCAGTTTGACCCGCGTCGTCCGGGAGACATCGCCGAATGCTATGCTGACCCGACCAAAGCTCGTAAGCTGCTCAACTGGAGCGCTCAAAAGACACTTGCGGACATGTGCCGCGATACAGCCCGCTGGCAGGCAAAGAACCCTGCCGGCTATCAGACAGAAAAATGAACCTGCTGCCGTCGCGCTTTGACAGCGGCGGCTGACTATAGGTAAGCTCTTGAAAAGCCTGTAATGGCTTGCTTTCGGAGTGTTGCCGTTTATTTGGAGGCTTTAAAGTGAAAAACAGGCGCAAGCTATACAACCAGGCAGACAGAGATGAACTGCCCGGCAACAATGAATTTGCCCAGGACAAAAACCCAGCTGAAGTATACAAATATGATTATTCTGGCGATGGCGGCGGCAACAGCAACCCGCCGACACGCAGTAATCAAACAGCAAACGGCAGTGGTGTACCGCCAACAAGCGGCAACGGTGGCCCGCCTGTGTACCGAAACAGTAGTCCAAACGGCTCCAACAACAGGGATCCGCGCAAAAGACGCAGCCGCAACCGCCTGAGAACAGCCTTGATCATCGTTCTGGTCGTAGTTGTGGGCTTGTTTGGTTCTGCTTATCTATTCTGGAACAGTCTGATGAGCCGGATTAATATTGTTAACCCCTCTGACGCGACCCTGCCCAGTGAGTTTGACGAACCGACTGACAGCCTGGTTAACCCGATCCCTACAGCAAAGGGTGTAATCAATATCTTATTATTAGGTTCCGATGCCCGCGCTGAAGATGTCAGCGAGGTTAATACCAATACGGATTCAATGATGATTCTGACGTTGGATCAGAATAACAAAAAAATAAAACTTACTTCTTTGCAGCGCGATATGCTTGTCTGGATGCCCGGCCGCACGCAGCCTGCCAAACTTAATGCTGCTAACAGCTATGGCGGTCCCGCTTTGGCGATGCGGGTAGTCAATGATACTTTCCGGCTCGACATCAAGAATTATGTTGTGGTCAATATGCGCGGCATGGAAGCACTGATCGAGGTGGCAGGCGGTGTTGAAATCAACGTGGAAAAAGATGAGGTTGAACCGATAAACCAGATGGTTGGTTATCAGAACTCGATTTATCCCGATTCACCCAAATCCGAGTTGTTAAAAGAAGCAGGATTGCAAAAACTGAACGGCCGTCAGGCTGTGGCGTACGGCCGCATTCGTAAAATTGACAGCGACTATGCCCGCATGGGCCGTCAACGGGTTGTTATTCAAGCTTTATTGAAGGGCTTTATGAACGCCAGCCTGGGCACAAAGGCCAATATGATAACTCAGGGGCTCGGTTACGCGACCACAAATTTCACTAAAACTGAACTGACCTCCTTCGGTCTCAGCTCCTTGTCTTTGCTGGATGGTGATATGGAGGAACTGCAGATTCCGATCAAAGGTTATTTTGTAGAAGATCCGGAACCGGTCTGGGTCAACCGTTGTGATTTTAATGGTATGATTCCACTGCTGCAGGAATTTATCTTCGGCCGCACCTATCCTTTCGACCCTGTTAAATTGATACCAGGCGCCCCCAACAGCGGTCAAACCAAAACGCCGACATCGGGTTCCACAACCAGAAAGACAACAAAAGCAACAACAAAGCCAACAACAAAGACAACGACTACTGCTGCGCCTGCAAGCACGACTACAGCAGCATCTGAAACAACTGAGCCGACAACCGCATCGACCAGCTCATCGGGTACGACAGCTGCGAGCGCCAGCACCGCAGACGGTTCTGCCGGCGCAACTTCTGCCAACTCAACAACAACAACAACCGGACCCGTCCCGACGCCTTAAATATAAGTGCCTACAGAAAAAGCGGCTGTTTTACCGGAGCCAGTGGCGGTAATAATGGCGCAGCCGCAACGTAGAAAACAGAAAAGACCTTGAAAGCTGCCGACATTAAGGAGACTGAATGCTGAATACCGCTCTTGACATTTTTTTCCTTGTTTTCCTGTTCTGGTTTGCTCTGGTCGGGCTTCGTCAAGGTTTTATCGGCATGCTTGGCAGGCTGTTATCAGCTTTTGCCGCACTTATTCTTGCTTTTCTGTTTAGCGGACCGCTGATTGACCTCTTGAATTCCAGGCATTGGTTCAGCGGTTTTCAGGAAACTCTGGGCTCAACCATTTTCAGATTGTTCGACGGATCCGCTCCAACAGCGCCACAGGCCATAGAAGCTTCATCGTTGCCGGCCGCCTGGCAGCAGGGCTTACTAAACCGTCTGCCGGCAACGGCAGGACAGGCAAACGATATTACTGTAAATGGTGCAGCATCGCCGCTGGCATTACTGGCCAATGAACTTGCCGGTAGAATCCTGACTGCACTTGTCTTTTTTGTTTTATTCATAATTATTCTCTTCGTGATCCGGCTTGTCCTGCAGCTGATCTCGAATGTTGTTAACAAACTGCCGGTTATCGGTGCGCTTAACCGGGTTGCCGGTTTATTTGCCGGCGTGGCTTATGGATTGATGCTTGTTTTAATTGCTCTGCTGGTTGTGACTCTGGCTGTTCCCTGGCTGCCGGAGGCAGCCCGGACTGTAAGTGAAACAACCTTATTGTCTTTTTTTTATAACAATAATCCGCTTTTACTTGTATTCTGATTTCTCTAACGCGACATAATTACGAATAAGTCTATTATTGGCGCCTTTTTTGGACTCATAAAAAGGTTATCTACTTGACAGTCCAGACTAAAACTTTTATATTAAGACTTGTGCGTTAGCACTCGAAGCCACAGAGTGCTAATCACCCCACAAAGTTAACAAATATAAAAGATAATAAATGAGGAGGCAAAATTATGATCATCAAACCATTGGGAGACAGAGTTGTCATCAAAATGAGCGAATCTGAAGAAACTACCAAAAGCGGTATCGTTCTTCCCGGTTCAGCCAAAGAGAAGCCCCAGATCGCCGAAATTACGGCAGTCGGCCCGGGCGGATTTATAGATGGCAAGGAAATCGTCATGGAAGTCAAAGTCGGGGATCGCGTTCTGATCAGCAAATACGCCGGTACCGAAATTAAGATCGACAACGTGGAATATACAATTCTGCGTCAGAGCGACATTCTGGCAATCGTTGAATAATAACGACAGGATTCAGAGGAGGAATATGCAATGGCTAAAGATTTGAAATACGCTGAGGATGCTCGGCATGCATTGGAAAAAGGTGTCAACAAGCTTGCTGACACAGTCAAAATCACACTCGGACCCAAGGGTCGCAATGTCGTTCTTGACAAAAAATTCGGCTCACCTGTGATCACCAACGACGGTGTCACAATCGCCAAAGAAATTGAACTGGAAGATCGCTTCGAGAACATGGGCGCTCAGCTGGTTAAGGAAGTCGCCACCAAGACAAACGATGTCGCCGGTGACGGTACAACCACAGCTACTCTGCTGGCAGCCGCTATTATTCGTGAAGGCATGAAAAATATCGCGGCCGGCGCCAACCCGATGATTCTGCGTCGCGGCATTATGATGGCTGTTGATACAGCTGTTGAAGGCATCCGCAAATTCGCCCAGCCGGTTGATGGCAAGAAGGATATTACCCGTGTTGCCGCTATCTCCGCTGATGATCCTGTTGTCGGCGAGCTGATTGCCGAAGCCATGGAAAAAGTCACCAATGAGGGTGTCATCACTGTTGAGGAATCCCGTTCAATGGGTACCGAACTGGAAGTCGTTGAAGGCATGCAGTTCGATCGTGGCTACGTCTCTGCCTACATGGTCACAGACTCCGACAAAATGGAAGCCGTACTGGATGATCCGTACATTCTCATCACTGATAAGAAAATTTCCAATATTCAGGATATCCTGCCGATTCTCGAAAAAATTGTCCAGATGGGCAAAAAACTGGTTATCATCGCTGAAGATGTTGAAGGCGAAGCTCTCGCCACCCTCGTGGTCAATAAACTGCGCGGCACATTTACCTGTGTAGCCGTTAAGGCTCCCGGTTTCGGTGATCGCCGTAAAGCCATGCTGCAGGACATCGCTGTTCTGACCGGCGGCAAAGTTATTACTGAAGAACTCGGGCTGGATCTTAAGGAAACCACCATTGAAATGCTGGGCCAGGCCCATCAGGTCAAGGTTCAAAAAGAAAATACGATCATTGTTGACGGTGCCGGCGAATCAGAAGAAATCAAAGCTCGCGTCAGCTCTATCAAAGCCCAGATCGAAGAAACAACCTCAGATTTCGATCGTGAAAAACTGCAGGAGCGTCTGGCCAAACTGTCCGGCGGCGTAGCAGTTATCAAAGTCGGTGCTGCCACCGAAACCGAAATGAAAGAAAAGAAACACCGCATTGAAGACGCCCTCGCGGCTACCCGTGCGGCAGTTGAAGAAGGCATCGTCCCCGGCGGCGGTACAGCTTTCATCAATGTTCTGCCTGAAATCAGAGCTCTTATGGAAACACAAACCGGTGACGTCAAAACCGGCGTCCGTCTGGTAATCAAGGCTCTGGAAGAACCTGTACGTCAGATCGCGGCTAATGCAGGCGTTGACGGCAGTGTTGTCTGTGAAAAGGTCAAAAACAGTGAACTTGGCGTTGGCTTTGACGCTCTTAACGAAGAGTATGTCAACATGGTAAAAGCCGGTATCGTTGATCCGGCCAAGGTTACCCGTTCTGCTCTCCAGAACGCTGCGTCGATCGCTTCAATTCTCCTGACAACCGAAGCTGTCGTGGCCGACATTCCTGAGCCCGAGCCGGCAATGCCCGCAGG
>CAZOMW010000043.1:2703-14603 GCA_964581135.1 uncultured Oscillospiraceae bacterium | reverse complement strand
GTTTTATCCCGACGGATTTTAAGTCCGCTGCGTCTGCCGTTCCGCCACACGAGCGAAGAGCTTCGTTGGGTGCCTATATATATTACCACGATTCACAACAAATGTCAAATGAATGTTTGTTCAATATTGATCAAGTTATAACAAATTTCCCTTTGACAGTAAAGTCAGTTAAACCGTTACTTATTGCGCTGTATCAGGCATTAAGAGCTATAGCATACTACTTATGAATGCAGGATGCAAGAGGTGGCGGACAGCGTGTGTTGTTCGTCAGGGATAATGTCATGGTATAACTCGTCAGCGCGTGTTGTTCGTCAGCCGGTGTTGATTGCACCTGCCAACTGGTTGGTCTACAATTAAACGGCTGCTGATGCAGTTGTATATAATAATAAATCAGAATAGCCTTTGAGGTACAACATGTTTAAGGATTTCGTAAAAAGCATTTTTGTAGGTGCCGGTGGTATCGCCCCCGGATTATCCGGCGGCACTCTGGCGATAATACTGGGTATGTATGAACGTATGGTCGGCGCTGTCGGCAATATCCTGAAGAAGCCAGCTGAATCGATCAAGACCCTGATTCCGATCGGGGCAGGCGTTATTGTTGGTATCGTTGCTTTTGGTACAGTTCAGAAATTTCTGCTTGCCAGATATCTGATGCAGATTATGTTCTGCTTTATGGGACTGATCATCGGCTCGCTGCCGTTTTTGTTCCGGGAAGCAAATGCAAAGGATCCGATTACCCGGGAAAACTCAGTCAGCCGGATAATCCCGTTCCTGATTACTCTGGCGATCGGCCTGATTCTGACTATCCTCGAAACGAGGGAGATTAATGTTGACCCTGTGGTGATCGCGATGAGCCCTGTAGTATTCGGGCGGCTGATGCTGGTCGGAGTACTGATAGCAGCTTCACTGGTTATACCCGGTGTCAGCGGCACGGTTCTGCTGGTGATGATCGGGCAGTATGGCCTGGTTCTAAATGCGATCGCGGATCTGCGCAATATTCTTAAACTGCCGATGGCTTCCCCGGAGATGATTCAGGGGATACTTGATAATTTACTGGTTCTGATTCCGTTGGGATTGGGAACCGCCATCGGCGGCATCGCCATATCATATATTGTTCATCTACTGTTACAACACTGGCATGGGCAGGCCTACGCAGGCATACTCGGGTTTGTAATCGGTTCCATTCCTGCCCTGTACCCACGCGGCAGCGATGTTGGCCTTAACAGCCAGACGCTGATCAGCGTAATTCTGCTGCTTGGCGGCATTATACTGGCTTACTGGTTCAGCAATCTGGGAAACCGCAACGCAAACGGCGCTGCTTAGGTTCCGAGCTCGATTAAGTTAACCCCTGCCTGATTAAGCAAGCGGCGCTGACAGGTAAATAATAGTAGCTGAACATTCTGTTCAGCCGCGTATTTTGCCAGAAAATCCAGGCCGGCAGCAGCCCGGGTGTCATCATATTGAATCAGGACATCATCAAGCAGCAAAGGCAACCGCTCGCCTGGGCTGCTGATCAGCTCAGCGACTGCAAGGCGAAGCGCCAGGTAAGCCTGATCAATTGTGCCGCCGCTGAGATAGTCGTATTCATGCAATTCACCTGTGTCAGGATCCGGCAGGGAGATCTGCAGCTCGCGATCAACCCGCATCTCGCGGTGCCGTCCGCCTGTCAGCTGTGCCAGCACCTCGCCCCCGCGCCGGTTCAGACGCGGACCAAAGCTTTGTTGAAGCTCGCGGAAAGCACTGTCGTAGCCTGTGCGCGCCAGGGCAAGAGCTGCATATTCGTTATTGGCTGTCCGCAGCTGTTTATCTGTCAGCCTTAGTTCATCATCAATATCCTCAAGGTTGCGCAGATCTCCAAAACGATGTCTTAATTCCGATTCCAGACCAGCCGCTTCTATAGCCGCAGTTCCGGATCGTTCCTGTAATACAGTCAAAACAGCCGACAAATGCTGACAACAGTCATTAATGCTGTTACTGTTTGCAGCCGGTCTTTCACCTGCCTGCAGCGTCGCTGTTGACAGCCGGTCGTCTTCAAGCAGGTCGTTTTCAAGTAGTTCAGCTTGAACCAGGGATGAAAAGAAGTCCTGCAGCTCAGCCAAAAGGGAAGAGGTACTGCCGGAATCGGCCGGTTTCGGAGCCTGAGACAGTGAAGGTTCATTCCCGGCCAGATTATTCTGTCGTTCCCGAATAACAGTTTCCAGCAAATCCAGCTCAGTCAGCCGCCGCCGGATAGCAGCCAGCCGGTCATCATCGCTTCTCAAACCGGAATCCGCAGATGTATTAAGCGGCAGATTTTCCAGTGTGAACAAATCCTGTCGTAGTTCCTGTTCGAGCCGTTTTTGTTCCGCTTCTGCTTCCCGTAACCCGGCAGCGTGATGGTTAATGACTGCAAGCAATTCAGTTTCTTTGGCTTCCAAAGCGGCCAACTGCAGCTTGCTTTCATTATTTTTTGTTTTCTGGAAATTATAACCAAGGATCAATAGTCCGGCTAAAGCAATAATATAAAGCACCGGTGTCAACTGCCAACCGCCTGCAATTCCCAGTATTATCAGAACAAGGCCAATCATAGCCGTTCTGAGGTTGCCGCTGCTTCCCCTGACGGCCGCAGCGATTTCGGCTTTACGTTCCCTCACAGAACTCAATTCCGCAGCTTGCTGTTCACCTCGAGCCCGCATAACCGCAATGCCGGCCTTGCCTTCACTGATCCTGTTCCGACGGGCGTATAGATCATTCAGTTCATCCCATCCGCAGAATTTATCGTCCAGGCGCAGCGAATTCCTCATTTCGGCTGCAGTATTTTCCAGTTGCTGCAATTCCCTGCGGCGCCCCGCCTCGACTTCCTGAATTTCAGATTCTTCGTGCTCACGGCATCTGACCAGCAGGTCCCTTCCTGCAGCCAAAGCCTGCTCAAAGCTAGTTCTGGTTTGTTCTGCATATTGATAAGTCTGCAGCAGATCACTGCGATTCGCTTCCAGCTCAAGTACGTCTCTGCGTTCATTCAGCAGTTCTTCGCGTCTTCTTTGCAGCTCGGGAATATACCCTCCATTACCTTTTTCGGCTTTGTAAAAAACCATTGCCCGGCGCAGACGGGAATCAATTTCACTGCCGGATACCCTTTCGTCACCGGTTGATGCCAGGTTCGCCAGTTTTGCCTGAGTATTGTCCTCGGCAAATACCTCGGCTGAAGCTAGCTGGCGGATAAATACTGTGTTGATAAACTCTGCTTCGGCTACACCGAAAAGCCATTCGCCGATTTCATTTTTACCGGGAACAGAGATCAGTTCACCTGTCAGATTATCGCGCAAATTGACCGTATCAAGACGTTTAGTTTTCCCGAAGCTTCGTTCAATGCGATAAAGACAGTTATTATGAGTGAAATTGAGCCAGCCGCCCATTTTATCCTGACCCCAGGGAAGCCAGTGTTTACGTTCATTTTCAGCTATGCTGCGGGCGTTGCCTGTCATCCCGTAGAACATAGCCCTGATGAAGGACATTAGAGTGCTCTTGCCGGTTTCATTTTCACCGTGAATCAGATTAAAGCCTGTATCGAATTCGAGGGAGAGATCCCGCAAACCACCGAAATTATCAACCTGCAATTCAGTAATCCACATTCGGCTTCATCTCCCCCTCATAGGCAGCGAGTCCAAGCAGCAGAGCTCTCTGAGCCAAAACTATTTCCGACTCATCACCGTACTGCTCAGCCTTTTTTATATTGTCGACTGCCAACCGTACAAAGGTACCGCGCAAGTTGTTTTCTGCTGCCAGAGCGGACAAATCAAGCGCTGGTTTAGTCCGGTCTATCACTTCTGTGTAGAAAAGCTGCTTGCTAAGCTGGTTGCTGATCAGCAAAGGCTCGATCGCGAACCCGGCATCAACGGTGCCTGTCAAAATCAACCGGTAGAAATTTTGCTGCCAGGAGGAGGCGCTGTCTGAATTTTCGTTTGTCCTCAATTGCTCGAGGATGCGGTCTGCCAAAGCCTGATTCGTTTCGGCTTCCGTTGCGTCCAGCAGAATTTCAGAGAAAATTCGGCCTCCTGTTTTAAACTTTTCGGATTTGATTTGCCAGTCAGAAGTTCCTTCCTTGTCATTAAATTCAATGAAGCGGACACTCTTGGTTCCGGTTTCGTCAAAACCGCGCCCCAGCGGACAGCCGCTGTAGGCTGCCTGGCAAAAACCGGCAGATAACAGTTCACTCGCTTCGTGTCTATGACCGAACGCTGCATAGTGCAGCCCCGATTGGGCGAGCCTGTCAATTGCGACAGGATTATAATCACTGGCCTGAGTGTTGCTGACCAGCTCACCGTGCATCACCAGCAAATTGAGGCGGCCCGGTGTGCCGGTGGTAAAGTCGGCAGGTAAAAGCGAACGGGGAGCGGCTGTGGAGGTGAAGCCGGCGCCGTATACGCTGACCGGCATTTCCGACAGATTAATACTGGTAATCGCGTCCGTGAAACAGTTGACATTTAGCGGCCAACTGCGGGTACGGTACGGCGAATCGATGAAAGCAGGGTCATGGTTACCGGCAGCTATGAATATTGCTGTATCGGGTATAGAAGCAAAAAGTTCGGCTACCGTGTTGACAAGCCTCCTGGACGGCTGCGGTTGATCAAATAAATCACCGGCAATCAGCAAAATCCGAATCGCATGGTCTTTACAAATTGTTGTCAGGTTCGCGAGGAGTGTAAGCTGGTCTGCCTGCAGACTCGCAGCTTGTTCAGGATAGCTGCTGAAAGCGGAACCTAAATGCAAATCGGCTGTATGAAGAACGCGGATCGATGGCATGCTGTTACCTCGTGCTGTAATTTTCGTCAACTGAACCTTGCTCAGCTTCTATTATATCCGACACGGCAGTGAATATATCCGAAATCACTCTTTCTTGGTCTATTATTTGGGTTAAATCTGGCAGCAGGCATTGCTATAATTAATTGAAATCAGTTTAATTCATCAATAACCAACAAGGCAGGTTGTGAAATGAACGCATTACTGATTGACACAGATTTAGCAGCGCTGGCTGCATTCGGACGGCAATTGGGGCGAGATGGAAGATTAAGCGAAATCTCCTACTGCTCTGATCCTGCTGTGGCTCTGCGCCAGATTCGGCAAACACGTCCGGATGTAGTATTTCTTGCAGTCCGTTTCCACTGTTCAACACCTGAGCACTCCTTGGCTGCAACCGCAGCTGCAGCTCCAGCGAGCGGCATAGCTCTGGCCAGGCGCATCCGCCACAACTTTCCTTTAATCCATCTGATCTTTCTGGCGACCGAGACCAGCGATGCCTATGCTGCCTTCCAGTGTTTTCCACTGACCTACCTTTGCAAACCGGTAAAAATGAAACAGTTGCGATCTGTCATTGACCGGCTTTTTCAATTTGGGACTTATCCAGGCGAAACCGGCAAAGTGGGAAAAATCCTAATCAATAACTTTAATATGACAAGTTCAGTGAAAGCAACTGCTGATTCATTGGGAACTAAGCAGATAGCAAAGCAGATAACTAAGCAGATAGCTGATGTAAAAAACCAACAGACTTCTTGCCTGAGCGCATACAGGCTGCGCTGTTTTGGTAATTACGAAATCATTCAACCGCAGGATCCGGATAGAAGCGTAAAGTTTCCAACACGCCTGAGCAAAGAAATACTTGCCTTTCTGATAATCAACAATGATCGAACAGTCTCGCGTGCCGAAATAATGGGCTGCCTGTTGCCAAAACGAACGAATGCCCGGGCAGTAAACCTGTTCCATGTCAATCTATATAAACTGCGGCGTTTTCTGGAACAACACCAATATATCTTAGGTGATATTTCGATAAATGAGCGCTATCGTTTAAGACTTCCGAACGGCGTTTGTGATCTTGTTGATTATACTCGTTTTGTCCGCAGCCAGACAAAGCTGACAGAAAAGACGATTAATGATGCGGAGTTATATGCGTCACTTTGGCGAGGGCCATGCTTTGCAGCCGAAGATTATCCCTGGAGTGACGACTTACGAGCGGAGCTGGAGGTGGCGCAGGAAAACCTGCTCCTGCAGATCGCCGATTTCCGCTGGCAGCAAAATGAGCCAGGACTAAGCGAAGCTGCGCTCAAATCCTTAATCAGTCTGAACCCGCTTTCAGAAGAAGGTCACTGCTATTTACTTGATCAGTACCTGCAACAGCAGGAAAGACGTAAATATATCCGCGAGTTTGAACATTACCGGCAAATAATGCACGATGAGCTTGATGTTGCTGTGGCTGGCCGTTATCAGAAGGCCTATCAGCAGCTGAAATCCTGATAGCAACGCCACAAAAGTCAATTATAAATAAAAAGAGAAGAGCGGTGACGCCCTTCTCTGTTCTTACTCTGAGTCTGTTATTTTCTGAGTCTGTTTCTGCTGATATTAGCTGCTATTATTTGACGTTATAATACTTTTCTGTCCAGGTTTCGTCGCCTGTGCTGATATCCCACTTACCGAACGAACCACTGTTAGCGTAAATTTCAAAGCTGTACTTAACGCCTTTATTCCAGGCCTCACCCTGATACATGGGCTCGGAATCATCCCATTTGAAATCAATTTTCTGCACAAAAGTATTCGATTTGCCAGATTTCGAAATAACACTGTTGGCAGCTTGATTCAGAGAAATCATATTCGGCAGGGAGCTGGCATATTTGTTCCAGTCATTATCATCACTTGCATCCCACTTTTCAAAAGCTTTGGTTCTGGCGTTAAGTTCAAAGACAACTCTGCTGCCGTTTTTCACGGCCTCACCTTTATACAGCGGATTTGTCTCGTCATAGTTGTAATCAATTTTCTCGATGATTCCTGTTTTATGTACACTGACTCCGAATTTACTGATCACCATGCTGCGGGCTTCGCTTGCTGTCAATCTGGTGATGTTTTGGCTTTGCGATTCTGTTGTTTCAGTTCTATTTGTTGCTTCGGTTCTGTTTGTGGTTGTTGTTTTCCGTTCATCGTCGTCGTCATCATCATCGTCGTCGTCGTCATCGACATAACCTGATTGCTGCGTGGTTGGGCGTGTAGGCTGTGTTGTTGAAGTGCCTGTGGTCGGACTGGTCGTTGTTGGGGAAGTGGGAGTGGCCGGTTTAGTAGAGTCATTATCGTCGTCAGACTCATTTTTAATTATTGTGCCGCTCAGGGCGTCGATTTCATATTTGTATTCACGACCATTGAAGTTGAATTCCACTTCGTAAACCATTTTGCCGTCATCAAAGTCCAGTTCAGACTCAAGCTCCCGGACAGCTCCACGTTCTGCTTTGGCGTGCTGCAAAGCCAATTCTACGGCCTTATCAGCCCCAATATAGGCGCTGTCATTTGCTTTTCCGCTCGAGGATACATTGAGTAGTTCGGGATTTCTGGCTTCCACCAGTAAATTAAGCTCGTGGATCGAAAGCCTTGCCAGATCTTCAAAAGTATAACTTGTTTCTGTTTTGATCAGTTTACGGATGATATTGGCCTTGCCGCGAGTAATTCCGTAATCCTCTGCCAGCTTATCCAGCTCATCATCTGAGCCGAAATTCTGGCTCATGACGGCTCCATTGACAGAGCCGGCACGCAGCAAACCGGAGATTTCATCACTTAGTCTGGTCTTCAATTCCGAACCTTTAATCTTATTGCGATTCTCAACACTGATCAGAATTGAGTTATTGCTGTTATCAATAAAGCCTTTTTTCAGCATTGAACCTATCAGCGCATTGACAGTCACTTCCAGATCTGTGTTTTTAAAATCCATGCTGCCTACGATTTCTTTTCCTTCGGCATTTAGCGGCTTCACTGCAAGCACCTTTTCGTTTCGGTTCACTTTCAATTCCAGGCTCGGATTAACGTCAAACGAAATGACAGAATCAACGGCGCGCATTCCGTAGATAGAATAACCTGCGATTAAAAAAACGAACACAGCGGCAGTTGCAGCGATAGTCGCAGCGACGCTCTTAAACCTGCGTTGGGTATATCTTTTTTTCGGATTCATCACTATCACCTTTTCCTTTATACGATCACTGTCGGAGAGAATTGAATCCAGGACATCCGGTACAGCATGCTCGACAGCAATTTTGATTTTCTTGTTGATTTCTGATTTGTTCATCGTTATTCTCCCTCCGTAAGTAATACTCTTAATTTTTTGATTGCCCGCCCGTATTTCGATAATACAGTTGAAAGCGGTAAAACCAGGACTTTTGCCAGCTCCCGATGCTTTAAGCCTGATACCGCGTGAAGCATAACGATTTGACGTTCCTCATCGGTCAGCTGCCCGATACAGGATTCCAGAATTATACGATCCTCCGGAGTCAGGTTTTGCAGCTGACCAAGTGAATCCTGCCATTCTTCCGGCGGCAGATCGACTGTTTTCCGGTTTTCGCGCAACTTCATTAAAGAAAGATTGCGCGCAATCGTCAGAATCCAGGCAAGTGGTTTGCCTTTGCTTTCATATTGCCCGGCTGCAGCATAAATCCGCAGATAGGTATCATGCAGAACATCTTCCGCATCGTGCACGTTCTGCAAAATCGACAGGGCAAAGCCGAATACTGCGACATTAGTTAAACTATAAATTTCGGCAAGCGCTTTTTTGTCCTGATGAACAATTCTGCCGATATATAGTTCCAACATCTCATTGTCGAGCTCTCCAGGCGACTTGTCATTTAATGTTGTCAAATTAAGTAAGCTCATATTTGCTCCTCTGATAAGTTAATGCAGCAGGCTGCCATTTTATCGCATTTCAAATTAACTTTCGGCAAAATGCCAATATTATCGATTTGTAATCTATTTTATTTAGCAATATTAAACATATCGAGCGAATAAATAAAATTCAAATCAACATGCACAAGCAGCGAATAGTCGCGGAAAATAGTTTTTGTACAGAGAATTCTGAAGGCGCAGCTGTTTGCAGCAGAAAAAAATCAAAATTATAACCGTTTATGCTGTCAATCACCTTCGCTGGCTACGGGGATCTGAATGCTGAAGCCCGTCCGGCAACTCAATATGTAACGTGCCTGCACGGCTTCACCTGAAAAATAGAAAAATATAGTCATCAGCAACAGGAGCAACAAGAGAATTATAATCAAGCGTTTTACAAACATACACTCCGGCCATCCTTTTCCTCTGTCATCTTTGCTGTTGTTATTCTTTTCAGCAGCCATTTTTTTCTGCCATGTTTTTAAGTTGTATTTTCAGACTGTGTTTTTTAAAGGTCACTTTGCCTGGCGTTTACGGTTATCCAGACAGAATAATCCTTCACGGTTGATCCAGGAGTTGCGTCTGCTGACAGTGCGGAAGTTAATTTATATTTGTGACTGACAGGAGTAGTACCCAAAGGGACTGCCCCAAGATAACAGTCGCCAGAATATTGTGGACACTGCAGCCAATCGCCGGTTTCAGACCACAGGTACAAGACTGTCGTTAAGTCAGTTGGCTGAGGGCCTTCAAGATTAATGAAAATTTCGTACTCACAAACCACTTCACTGACCTCACCCTCGGTGGATGTGTTTTCCACACTGAATTCATAATCAAAACTGGTACCAGGTTCCAGCCTGATCAGATCTGTACTTGGGTTCTGACTGAGCAGCCTGACCCGGGGGCGAGCAACCCTTGCCTGATCCAACGCAGCAACCTGTGAACGGTAACGTGCTTCAGTAACTGTTGCTGAAGCGCCGGTAACTATTATAAAGATAATCAGTATTGCTTCAATCAGAGCGATTCGCTTTATCTGGAGCATGTTGCCTCCGTTCTCTTATAACAGCCGGGCAGTTTTTGTTTATGTGATATTTTAATCTCGCTATCTGAATCGAAAATGAACAGTTCTTTGGTTAATAAATGATTCATGAGCTCCTGTTAGGGTATGGCAAATCGCTGCAGGAGGTCCGCTTATGGGATCAAAAACCTCAACTCAACCACGGTCAGGCTCTATAGTCGGAATAATCACCTGGCTGGTTTTGCTGCTTCTTTTACCGATCATGCTGTTAAGCCTCAGCATTGTGATTCAGGCAGTTCGTCAGCCGAATCGGTTGCCGATGATATTCGGCTATAAAGCACTGGTCTTGCTGCCTGATGAAAACACCAATGACCGGGCTCTGGGATTGATCCGGCTTGTAGAGCCCACGACGCTGACCATTGACGACTGGGTGGCTTATCAGGAAAACAACACTTTTTTCGTAGAACAAATCGCCGAAATACAGCTTCAGACAAAAGGATTTACTCTGCGAACCAAAGCAGGACAAACAGATAGCCAGACCCTGATTGATGTCAATCAGCTGGAAGGAATTCTGATCCGACGTATTCCCAGGCTTGGCAGTCTGGCTCTATTTTTGCAGTCACCGCTCGGTTTGATGCTGTTCCTGCTGCTGCCGTGTTTGCTTCTCCTGCTGTTTGATAACAAACCTCATAAACGAAAACAGTTATCAACAGGTGCGGCAAGCCCGGTACGGGAAATTACCTGTACAGCAACAAATCCGGATCATACCTGAGAATTGACCTTGGCGAGGATCGAAAGGAGGTGAAGCGGCAAAAGAATTCTTATTACTATCAGACAGTTATTCCTGAAAAACAAACCGAATCTGAAAATTCAAAGCCCGATGGAGGTGCAAATGCAAAAACCTAAAAATTTAAGAATTCCACTGATATTGCTGATCGCGGCAATTATGACCTTATCACTGGCGGCAGGAACCATGGCAAAATTTATTCACGCGGTAAAAGGCTCTGATACCGCTCGCGTCGCCCAGTTTGAAGTCGGTGTTTTATCCAGCGATGACCGCACCGGCGATGACCAGACAAACTGGACATCTGACGCTGCTTTGGTAAATCTGTTGAGTACAACAATCGATGATACGGGCTTATACAACAAGAGTGAAACAGCGTTTGACAGCAATGGCGGAGTTAAGCTTATCGCTCCCGGAACCAGCGGCGGATTTGAGATCAATGTCAGCAATCGCAGTGAAGTCGCTGTCAAAACCAGCTTTGAATTCAGCGAAACCTTTGTTGATGGCCAGAAAATTCCAATTGTTTATACCTATAACGGCAACAACTACTCCAGCTATGGCGAAACAAACCAGGCAGTGGGGGGGAAGTTAATCAACGGCACTCTGGCCGAGCTTGGTGAAGCAATCGCGGCCGCAATCGGCAACCTCGCGCCGACTGACGGCACTAATGCTGCAGCCGCGCCGGTACAGCAAATTGCCTGGAGCTGGGCCTTTACTGGCGGTGACATGCAAACTGATCTCAAGGACACTGCCCTGGCACTCGACAGCGATGCTGAGGCATTAGGACAACCGACACTTACCCTGACAATCACCTGTACAGCGGAACAACTCGACACCTATTCTGAAACCTGAGGAAAACAAGCATACTAATTCATAAATGCTCTGCCCGCTGTTGTACTTCAGTAGTATGGCAGCGGGCGTTTGTCTTCATATTAAGGTGACTATATGAAAGAAAACACAGGCTTTAAGGCTTGCTTACTAACAAGGCTGACAATTTTAATCAGCCTGGGGTTGATCCTGGTGCTGGGTTTCAATCTATATTTTCCTGTAGCCCGTAAGCTCAGCGGTCAAAGGTATCCGGCCTTGTGGGGCTGGCGGCAGGCAGTTGTTCTTACAAACAGCATGGCTCCGGCTTTGCAACCGGATGATTTAATATTTATCCGTGAAGCCAGTAGTTATCAACCCGGCGATATTCTGACCTATAGTACCGGAGGGTTACTGATAACACATCGTCTGGTGGAATCAAACGCTGCCGGTTTTATCCTGCAGGGCGATGCCAACAAAACCCCCGATCGGCCTGTGCAGCCGGAAAAAATATTAGGCCGCACAATTATCCGCCTGCCTTATTTTGGCCGGCCTGCCCGGTGGCTGCGTTCGTTTTTTGACATGCTTGACAGATAAATCGGATAGCGCAACAATCGACTCTACAATGTGCGCCAG
>CAZOMW010000043.1:0-2603 GCA_964581135.1 uncultured Oscillospiraceae bacterium | reverse complement strand
ATGTGCGCCAGCTAATGTGCGCAGTCAAATGAAAACGCTAATGGTCAGTCTGGACTGATTTTAAAGGCAGGACCTTATCAGGGCAAAAAGGCAGGAAATTATGTCGGCAAAGCAAGAGTTCTATCATTTAATGCTGATCTAAACAACTGAACAGATAACCTGTCTGGCAGAGCTGGCAGTTGAAATCTGGACAGAGCATTATAACGGCATAATCGGCGCTGAACAAACCAGCTATATGTTGAGCCGCTTCCAGAGTGCTGACGCGATTGCAAAAGACATCAGAGAAAAAGGATATCGTTATACAGTCGTTGAGGCCGCCGGACGCTGGCTTGGTTATTCAGCCACTGTTATCCAGAATAACAAGGTGCTTTTCCTAAGTAAGCTGTATGTACACAAGGAAAGCCGCGGCCTTGGTATTGGTGGTGCACTCTTTAATGACGCTGTCGCGCAGGCCAGGAATGCCGGTTGCGAAAGCATTCAGCTGACTGTCAATCGCAATAACAGCGACAGCATAGCGGTTTATAAACACCTTGGCTGCAAAGTAATCCGTGAACAAAGAGCAGATATAGGCAATGGCTATTATATGGATGATTATGTTTTCTCCTGCCCGGTAAATCAGTTTTCTGAATAAGCTTCCTGTTACAGTCAGTAGCGGAACCAGATGATATCATACGGAATCAGGTGCCATCATATGGTACAATTAACCGGATAAAATCGCTGTTGCTGACTGAAAGCGAGGTTGCTGAATGATCAAAATTTCACGTGAGGGTGTTTTCCTCTATAACAACAGAGCCATAATTCCTGATATCGACCTGAACGAAGCCTGTTTTAGTGATGAGGCTGTCCGTCAGGGCCAACCGGCTCCCGCATCTGATTTCCGGCTTGATCGCAGACGTGCCCGGAAAGCTACAATAACCGCAGGCATTCTTGATGCCCATGACAGTTCTACTGACCCTTCCAAGCGCAAGATAAGATTTGATTCACTGGTTTCACACGACATCACATATGTCGGCATTGTTCAGACAGCCCGTGCCAGTGGTCTGGAGCGCTTTCCCGTACCATATGTCCTGACCAACTGCCACAATAGCCTCTGCGCTGTTGGCGGCACTATCAATGAAGATGACCATCGCTTTGGTCTTTCCGCCGCCAAAAAGTACGGTGGGATATATGTACCGGCTCATCTGGCGGTCATTCATTCTTATGAACGTGAAACGATGGCTGGCTGCGGCCGCATGATTCTTGGTTCCGACAGCCACACACGCTACGGTGCTTTGGGTACCCTGGCAATAGGCGAGGGCGGACCGGAAATTGTTAAGCAGTTACTTGAAAACACCTATGACATTGAAGATCCGGAAGTCATCCTGGTGTACCTCGAAGGTGAAACACAGCCCGGTGTCGGTCCGCATGACGTTGCCCTGGCAATGATCGGTGCAATGTTCCCGGACGGTTTTGCGAAAAACAAAGTGCTGGAATTTGCCGGCCCCGGTATAGCCGGACTTTCAATTGATTACCGTAACGGCATTGATGTTATGACCACAGAAACCACGTGCCTTTCTTCCGTCTGGGAGACCGATGATAAAGTACGCGAATTTATGGAAATCCACTGGCGGCCTGAGGATTATGTTGAGCTGAAAGCAGGACCGGTCGCTTATTATGATGGCCTGGTCAGGATTGACCTCAGTAAAATCGAGCCGATGGTCGCTCTGCCTTTCCATCCGGCCAATGTTTATCCAATCAAGGATGTCATTGCTAATGCGCATGATATTTTTGCCACAGTAGAAGAAGAAGCAAAACGCCAGTTTGACCCGAATCTGAAATTTGATCTGCGCAGTAAAATTATTGACGGCAAGATCATGGTTGATCAGGGAATTATCGCCGGCTGTGCGGGCGGTACTTACGAGAATATTTGCGCCGCTTCGCGCATTCTGTCAGATCGTTCAACGGGTGTCGATGCCTTTAGCCTCAGTGTTTACCCACAAAGTCAGCCGGTAAATCTGGAACTGACGCGCAACGGTGTAGCTGCAGACCTGATGAGTATCGGCGCTACCATGCGGACTGCTTTCTGCGGTCCCTGCTTTGGTGCCGGTGATGTTCCGAGTCATGGCTCTTTCTCAATTCGCCACACTACCCGTAATTTCCCCAATCGTGAAGGCAGCAATCCTCAGCAAGGTCAGATTGTTGGAGTCGCCCTTATGGATGCACGTTCAATCGCCGCTACAGCAGCGAACAAAGGCGAACTTACACCGGCAACTGAGTGCGGCTTCCCTGAAGGAAATTATCCCGCCTATCACTATGATTCGGCAATTTACCAGAAGCGCGTTTACTATGGCTTCGGTAAGGCACAGACGGAAGAAAAGCTGGTGTACGGCCCCAATATTGCAGACTGGCCGACAATGCACCCGCTGTCAAACAACATACTGCTCCAGCTTGCCAGCGTTATTCAGGATCCGGTCACCTCAACAGACGAGCTGATCCCTTCCGGCGAAACCTCGTCCTATCGCTCCAATCCGATGAAGCTGGCTGAATTTACCCTCGGCCGCCGGGATCCGAATTATGTTCCGGCAGCTAAAAGAACAGCTGCGCTGGAAGCAGAGCGTCTGGCC
>CAZOMW010000042.1:0-15201 GCA_964581135.1 uncultured Oscillospiraceae bacterium | reverse complement strand
CGCAGGAATATTTCTGATTTGTTGTCTTCGTTAACGCCCTGAAAGGTTTTGAACATCAGATTAAATTTGCGAACATCTGTGAAATCCTGTTTACCGCAGCTCGGGCAGACAATATTGTTTTCGCGGATATAGGCAATCAACTGATCGTTGCTCCAGCCGTCAACCCGTGTCTCTATTTCGTGTTCATTATTATAATCTTCAATCAGTTTATCAGCGCGATGACGGGATTTGCAGCTTTTGCAGTCAATCAGCGGATCTGAAAAACCGCCGACATGACCGGAAGCAACCCAAACCTGAGGGTTCATCAGAATAGCGCTGTCCATACCGACGTTGTAAGGACTTTCCTGGACAAATTTCTGCCACCAGGCATTTTTTACATTATTTTTCAGTAAAACACCCAGAGGACCATAGTCCCAGGTGTTAGCGAGTCCGCCGTAGATTTCAGAGCCTTGAAAGATAAAGCCGCGGTTGTGTGCTAAAGCGACAATCTTTTCCATGGTTTTTCCGACTGACATCAGGCTTTTTCCTCGCTTTCAGCGTCCGAATCTGCTTCATCTGGCTTTGTATCAGCTTCTGCTACGACTGCTCCGGCTTCCACAGCTGTATCAGCTGTTTCACCAACAGCCTCGCTGGTTTCGGCAGCGTCATCGGCTGCAGTTGTATCTACAGCAGCTGCTTTGCTTTCAGCTTCAGCGGTTCTGGCTATATTCTCGCTGACTTCAGTTACAAACAGGCCGGCATCAGGGCTGGCTATTGTTTTGCGTTCGTCTGCAGCTCCGGTATCAACTGATTCGCGGATAGCTTCAGCCAGACTTGCCTGTTCAGCAGCAATGCGGGCAGCCTGACGGGCTGCTTCGATTTCCGGGCGCAGCGGGATATAGACATTATGAATTCCCTTAATGCCTATGATCCGATCCGCAGCCAATTCTTCACAGGCCAGGGTTACCAGATTGGGTGAATCTGATTCGACAAGTGGCCGGCCACCATCCACTAATTGTCGGGTGCGCTTGGCAACAAGTATGGACAGCGTATAGCGGTTTTCTGCCTTCGGCAGCAGATCTTCCATTTTGGGTTCTACGAGCATATATAAACCTCCTGTTTATCGTTCAAGAATGCGGTCTTCAATCCCTTTCATATGCGGGTAGCGACAGCGTTCAGCCTCAATTATGCATTTAATTTTCCGGGCGGTCGTATCTATATCATCATTGATAACAACATATTGGAACTTTTCAGCCTGCCTGATCTCATGCTCGGCATTTGCCAGGCGGGCAGCTATAACGGCAGCGTCATCGGTTCCTCTGTGAGACAACCGGCGCTGGAGCTCAGTGAATGACGGCGGCATTAAAAAGACAGTGATTACTTCAGGGTAGTTTGCCATGACGGCAAGCGATCCCGGCACTGTGATATCCATTATTACATCCGTCCCCTGGTTAACCATAAGGTCAAGCGGAGTGCGCGGTGTGCCATAGTAATTCTGGCAATAGCAGTCATGCTCGAGGATTTCACCTTTTTCAACCATAGCGAGAAACTCTTCCCGCTGCCGGAAGTAATATGATACACCCTCTACTTCATCCGGTCGGGGTTTGCGGGTTGTTACGGATATCGAGTGTGCTATCGCGGGATTCAGTTCGCGTAACCGGGCAATAATTGACCCTTTACCGACGCCTGAAGGACCCGATACGCAGATAATCAGGCCTCTGCCGGCCGGATTTGGTAAGGCATCAGGACTCATTTGTTTCCTCCCGCAAGGATTTTTCCAACTCAGCAACTTCTAAAGCGGACAGAACCAGATGGTCACTGTCCATTATCAGAACGGCGCGGGTTTTTTTCCCGGAAGTGGCGTCAATGAGAGTCGCACGGTCGCGCGCATCAGCCACCAGCCGGCGGGCAGGCGCGGAATCAGGATTGACGATCGCGATAACACGCGGTGCTGCCACTAGATTACCATAACCGATGCGCAGAAAACTTGTCATAATACTGCCGTTCTCCTAACTTAATACTGCCTGTAATCACTCAAGATTTTGAACTTGTTCGCGAATTTTTTCCAGCTCACTCTTGAAATATACAACCCGGTCGGTCAGCTGCAAATCGTTAGCTTTGGAGCCGATTGTATTGATTTCACGATTGATTTCCTGAATCATAAAATCCAGTTTCTTGCCTATAGGTCCTTCGCTGGTTAAAATTTCACGGAATGACTCTATATGACTTACCAGCCGCACCAGTTCTTCGTCAATGGCGGCACGATCAGCAAACATAGCTATTTCAACCGCCAGACGCTGCTCGTCGACCAGAGCAACAGAACGTTCATCCAGCAGTTCCGTCAGTCGGGCCGTAAGACGGTCGCGGTAAATGCCGGGCACCTCAGGTGCTCGTTTTGCGATTTCCATTCTTTCCTTATCGAGGTTGTCAAGCCGGGCGAGCATATCCGCCTGCAAACGCTCACCCTCTGCAGCGCGCATCAGAACCAGACTGTCCAGCGCCAGTTCAAGAGCCTGCTCAAGCAGCTGCCAGATTTCTTCCGGATCAACCTGCGCAGCTTCAACCCTCAGCACATCGGAATAGCGGGAGATAGTCGCGGCACTGGGCAGTTCCGGCGCCCCGATCGCATCGGCGATTTCGGTCAGAGCTTTTGCGTAGGCGCGAGCCAGACCGATGTCACTGTTTACCTGATAGGCATCAGGCCTGTTGTCCGCATAGGAAATACTGACATCAACCTTCCCGCGCGCAACTCGCAGACCTATCCGGTCACGGACACGGCTCTCCAAAGCGTTGAGAATCCGTGGCAACCGGACCTGGATATCACAATATCGATTATTAACAGACTTGATTTCGATAATTATCCGACGATCATCGGCTGAGAATTCACCGCGGCCATAACCTGTCATGCTGTTGGGCATTATTCAGTCCTTTCCCCCGGCCGGCTAATATTCAAGGCCGGCAGGCAGCGCAAGCGAGACTACGCCCGCAGTTATATGATTATATATCATGTCTGCATCGGGTGCAACTGGCTAAATGACGGTTTATCTTAGAGCCGCAACGGTTCGAAGCCAAGATAATCTGCGGAGGACAGCACATATCCTGTTTTCCCCCGCTGCCCCTGAAAGCTGTAAACAGCCGCAATTCCGTGAATATGTCCATAAACACAGAGGTCAACCTGATGCTCGTCAATTAAATCAAGCAGCCCATTGGCCGCCTGTTCGCGACCAAGCGGCGGGTAATGCAGGCATACTACCAGCCTGTCACCGGGCTCACGCAGCTGCTCGGCTGCTGTCAGTGACATCTGCAGACGCCCGGTTTCCCGATTGAATATTTTCCTGTCAGCCAGAGTAAACTCCGGATCCTCCGGCAACAGCCAGCCGCGAGTTCCGCAAACCAGATCAGTACCGACCCTGAAAGCATTATTACGTAGAAACGACAACGTTGTCAGCTTATATTCGGTTGTTAACTGCTGGAGTTTGCTGAGTGATGTCCACCAGTAATCATGATTACCGCGCAAGAGTATTTTCTTTCCGGGCAGGCTATCAATAAAACGCAGATCAGGCAGGGCATCCTGCAGCTGCATCGCCCAGGAAATATCACCGCCAATCAGAACGGTATCCTCCGGCGATACTACAGCCCGCCAGTTTGTTTCCATCCGTTCGGTATGGTTGTGCCAGCGGGGGCCGAAAACATCCATAGGTTTACTGCTGCTGAATCCAAGATGAGGGTCTGACAAGGCAAACAAAGCCATTTAAGCCGGCCCTCCTTTGTCTGACTGCGCGGTTTCAGGGTGAAAATGCTTGAATATTATAGTAGCCAAAGCTGGTCCGATTTGCGGAACAGCAGCAATTTCGACCTCGCTGGCTTCACTTATCGCTTTTATTGAACTGAAGTGATTAAGCAAAGCACGGCGTCGAACGGCACCGACACCGGGAATACTTTCCAGCTGGTATCTGGTTTGGCGTTTAAATGAGCGGTTAGCCCGGTATTTGCCAGCGAAGCGGTGTGCTTCATCCTGAATAGCGGTCAGCAGGCGCAACAGGGATAAATCCTCCGGCGCAATACCGCCTGTTTCTGTCAGAAGTTTTCTCGTTTCATACTCAGCGTCAGACGTTTCATCTCTTAGCGTCAAGCCTTCGGCACCGGCCGCAGTCTTATAGAGATCAGTGTCAGAACCGGCATCAGCGACCCTGGCACCTGCGGAACCGACGCTGCTGTATTCGTCACCAGCTTTTAAATTCTTACGACCTCCCGGACGTACACGTACAGTGCCCGGCCGGCGCAGTTCAATAATTTTTCCATCCTGCCGGACAAGTCCGCGGGTTCTATGACGTTCATCTTTAACAATACCGGCAACAGGAATATCGATTTCCAACTCAGCCAGTAAATCTGATACAGCCTGAACCTGAATCCGGCCGCCATCAACAAGCAGTAGATCCGGGCGGGCACCCAACCAGTTTTCATCCAGCCGGGCCAGGCGCCGCCGAATCACATGTACAAGCGCTGCCGGATCATCAGCGCTTTCCAGGCTGTCAACCTTGAATCGACGGTAAAGATTGCGGCGAGGTTTGCCTGTTTCAAAAACAACCAGTCCGGCAGCCTGATCCACTCCCTGTATGTGTGAGATATCATAGGCTTCAATTCGGGACAATCTGCCTTCTATGCCAAGCTGCGCACCCAGAGTACGCAAAGCTTCATCCAGATCTCTGGCGCCGCGACCAACCAGCGTCTGCCGACGTAAAGATTCCCTGGCATTGGTATCCGCCATCTTCAACAGCTGATAATCTTCGCCGCGCTGTGGCACTCGCAGAGTTACTCTGGTACCACGCAGGGCAGTCAGGAACTCAGCCATTTCATCCCGGCCGTCTACAGCCAGAGGCAACAACACTTGGGGCGGAACATAAGCCACATCAGGATAATGCTGAGTACAGAAAGCCGACAACACCTCAGCCGGCGCTGAGCCGTCTTCAGGGAAAAAGAAGGCACCGGAACCAATCAGGCGGCCGGATCTCACCTCAAGCTTCAGAATCGCGTGTTCAACTTCATTCGAGGCAATGCCGATAATATCCTTATCCTGCTTGCGGTGCGAAACCACCTGCTGGCGCGCCATCAGACGCTCCAGCGCGGCAAGCCTGTCACGCAGCACACCCGCTTCCTCATAACGCATTTCAGCAGCTGCTTTCTGCATTTTCTCCCGCAGCTGGTTTAGTATGCCATCGTATTTTCCTTCCAGAAACAGGCAGATATCCTCCATTACCCTACGGTATTCAGCAGCTGAAACATCGCCGCGGCAAGGGCCGATACAACGCCCGATGTAATAATTCAGGCAGGGTCTTTCCTTGCCGGTATCGCGGGGGAACTGCCGCCGGCAGGTTTTCATGGGGAAAGTCTCACGCAAAGCGACGATTGCCCGGTAGAGATCACCGTTCAGATAGGGACCGTAATAACGGGCACCTTCCTTTTGATCAGAGCCGATGCGATAGGCTTTTAAAACACGAGGGTAAAGTTCATTCATAGTGATGCGAATGTAGGGGTAAGCCTTATCGTCACGCAACAGTATGTTGTAATGCGGCTGATACTCTTTGATCAGGTTGCATTCAAGAATAAGCGCTTCAATTTCATTCTGACAGAGGAGGTAGGAAAAATCGGCAATGTGACTGATCATTGCCAACAGCTTGGCGGTTCCCTGCGGCTTGGCAGTAAAGTAACTACGCAGCCTTTGCTGCAGATTAATCGCTTTTCCGACATAAATAACAGAACCCGCGGTATCCTTCATCAGGTACACTCCCGGGTTCTGGGGGACTAATTCAAGTCTGGCGTCAAATCGAGTCGTTTTGTCAGTCATTGCCTATGTGTTCAAGCTTCTGGGCATTGGAACTTTAATTAAAATTCCGGGCAGGACAAGTAACTTGAAATCGTCAGCAGGGCATCAGCTTCGTCAGCACCTTCAGCAGAAATCGTTACATCCATCTCGTTTTCAATTCCGAGAGACATAACACCGAGCAAACTTTTAGCATTTGCCCGTCGTTCGCCTCTGGAAAGCCAGATGCTCGAGCGGAATGTAGAAGCTTTCTGGATCAGGACTGCTACTGCTTTCATTTTCAGGGCGTCATCACAATTGAATGTTACTGTTTTGGTGACCATGAAGAACCTCCAGGAACCATCGACAGAAAAGAGGTATCTGCCAGAGGTGCGGTGTAATAGACATAGTATATTGATTTTGTTGATCTTTTGTCAATATGGCAGAAACAAGCCTGATTATTTGTTCGATATAACTATATAGTTTTAAGATATTTCAATATTTTTGAACATTATGATGGCATCTTCGCCTGTATCCGGGTAATAAGCCTTACGTCGACCACATTCCGTAAAACCTGATTTCCGATATAATTCAAGGGCTTTTTTGTTTGAAGGCCTCACTTCCAGGGTAAAAGCAGATATTTTTTCGGCTTTGCCCACGGCAAGTAATTCATTTAACAGCTCTTCTCCGATGCCCTGGCGACGAAAGTCGGGGGCAACAGCAATATTGTGGATCTCGGCCTCACCAAGGATAAACCAACTGCTGATGTATCCCAGAACGCGACCAGACGGTGCAGCCGCCACCAGCATTCTGGTTTTTACCTCATCAGCAAGTTCCAGCGTCAGTGAAGCTAAACTCCAGGGAATGACAAAGCATTGCCGTTCAAGCTCTGCCAACTGCGGCAAGTCAGCATCAACCGCTGGTCTGATTCTAAACTCAAGTTGATTCATTTTTCCGGCGCAGGCGCTCTGCCTGAGACAGGGAAACATAATTCGCGGCCAGCAAAAAGGGTGAAAAGTCGCCGCCTGTCTGCAGGCGTTCAGCTGCCAGACGGGCGATAATGGCGGCGCGCGGCCAGCGAAACGCATAACCGGCATCTTCAACCTGCAGCGCTCCCGGCCATTGCGCCAGACTGGCATTGGCAGCAGCGCCATCACCTGTCAGTAAAAGGCGGCGCTGTTCCGGATCGTCAGCTAAGAGCAGCGGCTCAAGCAACGCAGCAAGCCTGGTTTGCTGCAGGTTATCCTCTGGCAATATCAGTCTGCCGTTCTTGTAAACACTGCTGAAGAGTCTGCCTCCGCGGGCATCAAGCATTGGCAGGATATAGGCGCCGCTCGCCGGCCCTGCTCCCGCAGCCAGTACCTCCAGACTGGAAATGCCAACTGCAGGTTTTTTTGCAGCGTAAGCCATGCCTTTGATGGTGCTGATGCCGATTCTGATTCCGGTATAAGAACCGGGGCCGATCGCACAGGCGTAAGCATCAATTGCTTCATACTCAACCTCACAGCGTGCACAGAGATCGTGAATCAGGGGCAAGGCAGTTACTGAATGACGCAGGCCGATATTCAGAGTCGTTTCACCCAGAAGTTCGCCTGCTCTGGTTAAGGCAACTGACAGGCTTCTGCCGCTGGTATCGATTGCCAGTATCAGCATTATCGTTCCTCTTTCCGATTATCAGGCTGGTTCATCGTTGTTAAACCTTTTGACCAGTCCGCTGCCAGCTTAGTCAGCCATTCGTCGTTGCCTTGCCAACTGAGAGCTAGCTCACGCGAATCGGGCTGCGAAGGATCGGCAAAATTTATTTTTATTTCCAGGCACTCAACAGGCAGTGCTTCACGGACCTGGCCGCTCCATTCAATAACGCAGACGCCGTTGCCGCCGATATATTCGTCAAATCCAAGCTCCAGAAATGAATCGCTGTCCGTCAGGCGGTAAACATCGAAATGATAAAGCGGTACTCCCCGCTCACCGGCTTCATGTTCAATCAGCAAGGTAAATGTCGGGCTGGAAACTGATTTCCTGATACCGAGGCCTTTGGCGAGACCAACTGTCAGGGCTGTTTTACCGGCACCAAGATCACCCTCAAGACAGACAACAGAACCGGGCGGCAAACCGGCTCCGATCAGGCGTCCCAGCGCGATTGTCTGCTCGCGGCTGTTGGTTCGCAGGCGCAGCGTTTTCATAATTTAGATGATCCTTCAGCGCGAAGCCATGCTGTTCTGCCGTTTATCAGAACCAGTTCAACCTTAGTTCGGGCATCCAGCGGATCGCCGCTGAACACCGCAATATCGGCCAGAAACCCCGGCGCCAGTCGGCCCAGACGGTCACCGGCACCGCAAAGCACAGCAGCCTGATCAGTAATCGCTGCCAGTGCAGCATCAACGGGCATGCCTTCCCGAACTGCCAGCGCAGCGTATACAGGCAGATAATTCACCGGATTTTCCGGATGGTCGCTCATGATCGCCAGTGGTATGCCGGCAGCGGCGAGAGCGACAGGATTGCGCAGATCAGCATGCACCAGTTCGGGCTTACCGCGACCGATCATCAGGGGACCGGCAATCACGCCCAACAAGCGTCCGCTTCCGGGCTGACCACAACCGGTTCCCGGACGCAAACCGGCCTCATACGCTTCCTTTAGCTGCTCAACCACATGATAGCCTTCGGTACAATGCTCGAGTGAATAAGTCAGTCCGAATTCGTTGGCAATGCGGATCGCTGTCAGGATATCATCGGCACGGTGAACATGGATTTTCAACGGCAGGCTGCCGTTGAGGACAGGACGCAGCGACTCAGCCTTGAAGTTGAATTCCGGATCATCAAAATCCTCCGACTTGCAGGCTGTGTCATATTCGCGCGCCTTGAACAGAGCTTCCCGCAAAATCGCGGCAGTTGCCATGCGCGTTGCAGGTGTTTTATTATCGTGCCCGTAATTGCGCTTGGGGTTTTCGCCTAAAGCAGCCTTCATGGCAGCTGCCGGCTGAATCAGCATCTGATCAATATCCCTGCCGTCGGTGTGCAGCAGCGCAAAAGTGCCGGCCAGCACATTAGCGCTGCCCGGGCCTGTCATCACAGTTGTTATGCCATGCGTCAAAGCTTCTCTGAAACAGCGGTCGGCGTGGTAGATACCGTCAATCGCGCGTAAATGCGGAGTTACCGGATCTGTCGCTTCGTTTCCGTCTTCAGAGTTCGGGTCATAGCCGTCATTGAAAAGGCCGACATGGCTGTGAGCATCGATCAGGCCAGGGGTAACTGTTCGCCCGTCAAGCTTGACGACCTGATCAGCCGCGCCCGGCTGAAAGCCCCCGGGTGCAGCTCCGGGGCCCACCGAGACTATGCGTTCACCGTCAATAAGGACATGACCGGCTTCGATCACGCCCTGACCGGCGCGGGTATTAATAATGCCATTTGAAAGCAGCAGCATGGATTCCTCCGGTAAAGTAAAACGGGAGCACGTCAAGCGCGCTCCCGTCAGTCTGTTTATTCTGTCTGCCAGCCGGGTTGACCAGCGAAGCAGGCGGCGATCAGCGCTTGGAGAACTGGGACGCCTTACGGGCTTTTTTGAGGCCGTACTTTTTACGTTCCTTCATCCGTGAATCACGGGTCAGGAAGCCGGCCTTCTTGAGAATTGCTTTATAAGCTTCCTCATCAGCCTTAAGCAGCGCACGCGAGAGGCCGTGGCGAATGGCACCGGCCTGGCCGGAAAGTCCGCCGCCGATAACCTTGCAGATGATATCAAACTGATCACTGGTGCCGGTAGCGACCATCGGCTGACGAACAATCAGCTTCAGTGTTTCCATACCGAAATAATCATTGATTTCTTTGCCATTGATTGTGATAGAACCTTTTCCGGGGTAAACACGGACACAGGCAACCGCGTTTTTGCGCCGGCCGGTTCCATAAAAGAAGGTCTTGCTTGCTTTTTTGGTAGCCATTTATGGATGTTCCTCCTCGAACTTATGCGAATTTCAGCGGCTCGGGTTGCTGGGCAGCGTGTTCGTGCTCCGGACCGGCGTATACTTTAAGCTTTTTGTACATGGCGCGGCCGAGTGAATTCTTCGGCAGCATGCCGCGGACGGCAACTTCAAAGACACGCTCCGGATTTTTCTGCATCATGTTGCGGTATTTGATTTCCTTGAGTCCGCCGGGATAGCCGGTATGATAGCGGTACATCTTCTGATCCAGTTTTTTTCCGGTCAGCACCAGTTTGGCCGCATTAACTACGATTACGTAGTCACCGGTGTCCAGGAAAGGTGTATAGGTCGGTTTGTGTTTGCCGCGCAGGACACGGGCAACTTCAGTGGCCAAACGGCCAAGTGTCTGCCCTTCGGCATCAACGACAAACCACTTTTTTACGATTTCGGCGGGTTTCGCCACATAAGTGCTCATCGATCTGTCTTCCTCCATTCAAGGGTTGAGTGTTTAAGTTCTGGTACTCTGCCGGCACTGCCGGCTGCGAGAGCTTCTCCATAATAGCTGCGATCACCGGCAGTGTCAAGTGCTTTTTAAAATAGCTGACTAAGGCTTTGTTTTTCTGCTGTTTTCGACGTTTTTCGGCCCAGGACGTTTACCAGGCCGTAACTTCCTGGCGCAGCCAGCGGCGTGAACGATAGCGCCAGTAAACTATAGCTGCCCGGGTATACTGGTCAAGCAGAATGGTAAGCCAGGCGCCGTTTAGTCCGCCACCAAGGTATCTGACCACGATAAAAGCACCGAAAACACGGAAAATCCAGATTCCGGCTGCGGAGGCAATTAACGGATAGCGAGTATCACCAGCACCGCGTAATACACCGGCCAGTGAAAGCTGGGTTGACTGCCCCGGCTGCACAAAGGCCATGATTTTCAGGACAGTGGCAGCCATCGCGGCTACAGTAAGGTCATTTGTATAGAGCAATGCCAGCTGCCTGGAAAACAACAGAAAAATGACACCGACAAAAACAGCGGTATAAAGTGCCAGCTTATGAATTTCTTCCGCCTTGCGCAAGGCCTCTTCAGGTCTTCTGGCACCAAGTGCCTGACCTACCATCGTTGTACCGGCAACACCAAAGGCTGTGCTGGGTGAAAATGACAGACTGCTGATCGACAGGCCGATCTGATGCGCCGCAAAAGTAGCCGTTCCCAGACCGGATACGGTGCGGGCAAACAACAGGAAGCCAGACTGCATAATCAGCTGCTCTAAAGCTGCCGGGGAACCTACTTTGAGGATGCGGCCGAAATTGGCCATAACCGGCCGGAACCGCTCGCCGAACGGCAGCTTTATAGGACTTTCAATGAAGTAAAGAACAAAAAGAGCCAGCAGACAACCGAATATGCGTGATAACGTAGTGGAAATGGCGGCACCGGTAATTCCCATTGCCGGGAAGCCCAGTTTACCGTAGATAAGAATATAATTGCCGATTACGTTAAGGCCGTTGCTGAAAAGGTTGTAAAGCATAGGCAGGCGGGTCAGGCCGACACCGCGCATTGAAGCAGTGACTGACACATTCAGGGCCTGAGGCAGTAAACCAATCGTTATTATCTGGAGATAATTCACAGCCGGCTCAAAGGTGGCAGCTTCGGCACCCATAAAACCAACAATGGGCCGACTAAAAGCAAACGCCACAACGCTGCCGACAGTTCCTATTACCAGATTCAGCAGCAGCGAATGGCGCGCAATATCGCGTGCTCTGTCCGGGCGGTCGGCTCCGAATTGCCAGGCGACAGCAGTTGTCGTTCCGATGTTTACGGCCGCGAAAAGACCAAGGAATAAATTTATCGGATTATTGGTCAGCCCCACAGCAGCAATCGCGATTGCTGATTCCGACGTCTGGCCAAGCATAATCATGTCGACCATGCCAAACAGAGCTGTCATCACCAACTCAACAAAAGCCGGACCGGTTATCCTGATTATTTCCGGATAATCCGGGTTCTGTCTGATGTTTAATTTCATTATCGGACACCTCATGCCAAAGGCACCGCCGACGCGGTGCCATCACTATATAACTATTATTTTAAGACAACAAACATACATTATACCAGAGGCCAGCGGGCAATCCAATCATTCCTTACCCACCCGAACTGTGATAGAATTGTCTTCGTATATGCTTACGCCGCGACATGCTCTGCCTGCTGTGCGACGTGAATAGAACGAGGGAGATTAATGATTCAACTAGGCATCGACTCAATACGCGAAGGCTCAACAAACGGGCCTACATATATGAAGGGACGCGCCTACTACCGTGACGGGCACGTACAAAGCATCAGCTTCGATCAGAAAAAAGGATTGGTTCAAGCCCAGGTTGCCGGCACCAGAGTATATCAGGTCCGCGTTATCATCACCCGTTCCGGTGATCTGCATGACGCTATCTGCACCTGTAATGCTTTTTCTTCTTATTGGGGCTTCTGCAAACATATTGTCGCTGTACTTCTATACTGTGTTGATCAGTATGGTCGCGTAAAAACACATATTACTCCGGCTGCGAAACCGGTCGATACAGTTACCGACGGGTCCAAACGTTCCAGTAGCAGTGCTTCACAACATAATCTGCGGCGCAGCCGACTTAAAGCGCGCGATTTTATCAAGCGTCTGCAGCGTTCAGCTGAGCTGGCGGATAAAAGCAATAAAAAACAAGTACGACTGCGAGTAACTCTATTCTGCCCGGCCTCGGCCAACGCCATGCCTTATCTGGGTTTTGCACTCGGTATAGATCACCTCTTCCCTGTTACCAACGCGGAGCAGTTTGCCGAAGCCTTAGCTCGTGATCAGGCGCTTGAACTTGATCAGCGTTTCACTTTTGATCCGCTTCTGCATAAATTCCCCGATTCTGATCTGCCTCTGATCGAGCTGATTCAAGAGGCTTACGATGCAGACTATAAATCGGTATTCGGTACATCCCGGAATGCGGCGCACAACAAGTATCTGGTACTTAATGCCACCCGATTCGCCCGTTTTCTGGAGTTGGCGCCAGAATTGGGTGATGCCGGCTGGATTTCAGCCCGCGGTGAGACAGCTGTTCCGTTTAAGGTCCGCAATGAACCATTGCCGATCAGCTTGAAGCTGGAACAGGAAACTGAAACTGCGGACATAACAGCTGACGACAAAACCGACAAAACAGGTGATGAACGGTTTCTGCTTACTCTGGTGGCATCTCAGCCTTTAATGCAAATGACAGCGTCGCGCAACGTCTTTCTTTACGGTGACACATTCTATTTGCCGCCGCGCACAACTGTTCAGCTTTGCGAACCTATCCTCAGTACGCTTAGCATTGCAGACGGTCACAGTATTTCCATAAATCGTGAAGAGCTGCTGACACTGCTCAGCGAAGTCAAGCCGCAGCTGGAAGATATTTGCCCGCTTCTGATTGAACCCACACTGGAAAAACGTCTGCTGATCGCACCGTTGGAAGCTCAATTGACACTGGACTGGCGCGATGACAATATTCGGGCTGATATAAGTTACCGATATGGCAGCGAACTCCTGCCGCTTTTCCAGCCGCCGCAACCTCCCAGGGCTTTGCACTCGGTTGCAGCGACAGAAAGCATCACTGCTGATAGCAGTATCTATTCCGAACCTGCTGATGTTGTTAAGTTACGCACCCTTAGCGCCACCAAAGCCGAAAAAGCCGAAAAAGCTGAAAAAGCTGAAAAAGCTGAAAAAAAACCGAACCTGCTTGTCGTGCGGGATCCGGCAGGTGAAGCAAAAATTATAAAACAGCTGAAATCACTTGGGTTCCAGCGGCATGGTTCCACAATGCGGCTTGCTGATGCGGATCTGTGTTTGAAATTTCTCGCTTCCGGACTGGATTCCATGAGCAAGCTGGCTGCGATAAAGATGAGTCCGGCAATGTCGCGTCTGCGTATCGTGCAGCCGCCGCAAGTCCGGTATGAAATCAGCCTTGATCATGATAATCAAACACTGACAGTCAAAGGTGACTGGGCCAACATGAGCCGTGCCACAGTTGGCGCCTACATAAGAGGTCTGCGCGAAAAACGTCCTTATATCCGTTTGCCCGACGGCGCTTTCCAACTGATAGAAAGTAAAGACCGTAATTTTATTCTGTCGATTACTGACGCACTGAGCCTGTATGGCGCCAACCCGAACTCAGCAGAAAACGTTTTGCCGCAGTACAGGGCGCTGGCGCTGGCCGCTATCGTCGATGAATATGACGGCAGGATTAAAACAAACGACCCTTTTCGCCAGCTGGTCAATCGGATAACCGACACCAGCGCCATGAAAGTACGGGTGCCTGCTCCACTTGGTTCACTGCTGCGGCCTTATCAGAAAACAGGCTTTAAATGGTTGGTTTCGCTCGATCATTTTGGCCTCGGGGGCATTCTGGCAGACGACATGGGACTGGGTAAAACTCTCCAGACGCTTGCCTATGTAGTGCATACCTACCGTCAGAAAAAACTGCCGACTCTTATCGTAGCGCCGACCAGCCTGGTTTATAACTGGCAAAGTGAAGCCGAAAAATTCGTACCCGGTCTGCCGGCACTGGTAATTGACGGCCTCAAGGATGTGCGCAGCGAGCTTTGGGCATCTGTAGATAAGCAGGCACTGGTTATCACCTCCTACTCACTGCTGCGGCGTGATATTGATTCAATCAGTGAGCAGACCTTTGCCAGCTGCTTTATTGACGAGGCCCAGAATATAAAAAACCCTGATACCCTTAATGCCCGCAGTGTTAAAAAAGTCCGGGCAGACCGGTATTTCGCCCTTACCGGCACACCAATCGAAAATTCTCTGACTGAGCTCTGGTCACTGTTTGACTTTATTCTGCCGGGCTATCTGTTTTCACGCAGCCGCTTTCAGAAGATTTACGAAAACCCGATTCAGAGGGATGGCGATCCGGAGGCAGTGGAAGCTTTGCACCGGCAGATAAAACCTTTCCTCCTGCGCCGTATGAAGCAGGATGTCTTGCTGGAGCTGCCTGACAAAATTGAAACCGAAACAGTCTGTGACATGACCGAAAAACAACGCGCTGTCTACGACAGTTACCGTCAGGAAGCCAGCAAAGCTTTTGAAACGGAAGTCAGCGACAAGGGGCTGGCCCATAGTCAGATTTTTATTCTGACGCTATTGACCCGGCTACGCCAGATCTGCTGCGATCCTGTGCTTTGTGAGCCTGATTATAAAGGTGACAGCGGCAAGCTGCTTTTACTCGAAGAGCTTTTAGCTGACAGCTTTGCCGCCGGCCATAGAGTACTGGTTTTCTCAGCTTTTACAAGTATGCTTGAAATTATCCGCGAGCGGCAGAAAGCGCTTGGTCAGAACGCCTTTTACATTGACGGCCAGGTGCCGGCTGAGGAGCGTTTGGCTCAGGTCCAACGCTTTAACGAAGGCGAAGGCAAGCTGTTTTTAATCTCGCTGCGCGCTGGCGGCACCGGGCTAAACCTTACCGGAGCTGACACCGTTATCCACTATGACCCCTGGTGGAACCCGGCGG
>CAZOMW010000041.1:0-15883 GCA_964581135.1 uncultured Oscillospiraceae bacterium | reverse complement strand
TCCATGCAAGATTTCAGCACAAACCGATGCGCCTTTACGGCATAGCCGGCACGGGCATGCTGCTCATGACTTGTGAGAAAGATGATGATCGCATCGCGATTGGCCTGTCGCACAATGCGTGCGGTCTCCAGGCCGTCAAGTCCCGGCATCTCGATATCCAGAAGATACAGCTCGAAGGCCGATCCACTCATGCAGCTGGCCAGAAGGTCGTTCCCGCTTGAGAAGTGCGATACGGCACTTCGGATCCGGAGCTGTCGCAAGGCGCGCTGGACCAGATCATACGCGATAGCGCGAATACCAGGATCATCGTCGCAGATGGCTATGCGGATCATCTTGGTTCCTTTCATTGAATGGGATATATCCGATTGTCTATGACCATCATGCCTGACACGCTCTCGAGGTTCAATACCACTCGCGCCACGAAAACGACCACTCGTGCCAAACGGCTTGGATTTGCAGTCAGGTTTTGATACGGTGAAGGCATTGTAACAGTAAAGAGTTGAAACGTAATCGTATCACTAACGAGGTGAAAAATGGTTAAGCGTATCAGCAAAACGGTTACCAGCGCAATGATCGAGCGGCATGTCATCGATCCGGCTGAACGCGAAATTTACGAGTACGGCTTCCAGATCACCCTTTCGAGCGTTATCTCTTTCACGTCAGCTGTGGTTATTGGCTTTTTGTTCAGCAGACCCTTGGCGATGCTTCTTTTTCTGATTTGCTTTGCTTCAATGCGGATGTATTCCGGCGGTTACCACGCCAGTTCCTACTTGATTTGCTTTCTCGAGCTCCTGGGCTTGTCCATACTGGTCATGATGACGATGCGCGGCGTGGAACGGTTGTCGACTGAAGTGATCAAGCTGGGATCGATTGCTTTGATGATCGTTTCAACCGTCGTTATATATGCTCTAGCGCCAGTTGACCATGAAAACGCGCCCTTGTCCAAACAAGAGCTTCACCGGTATAAGCGGATTGTCAGACGAATATTTATCGTACATCTCGCACTTTTGGTATTGTTTGTCATTTTCCCAGTACCTATTTGCATGCCTTGGGCTATTGTATCGGCCGCCGTGTCCTCCTCAATTATGGTGTTCGGAGTCTATTGGCATAGAAGAAGGGAGGTGAATTTGCATGGATAGGTTGGTCAAGCAATGCTCCAGAATCATTCGGAAAGTCGCAGTTTTTGGAAACGGCACAGCATCGGTGTGGTATATGTATCAACCGAAAAGACCAAATCATATCTAATATCAAGTAGTGAATATCGCAACATCGATGAAGTCCTTATAGTTGGTGTAAATTCAAAAAAGAGATGAGCCACATCTCGCTTTTCGGTAGAATAGGTTTTGTAGAACTGATGTTAGGCAATCGTGATCAAGCGGTCACAAAGCTTCTGGAGGAGGTATTCAACGCGGTGCTAAAAGCCGAAGCCAGTGAGCAATTAGGGGCACAAGGCTATGAAAGAACCGAAGATCGGCTTGCTTATCGCAATGGCTACCGGATTCGTCCATTGACGACCAGGGTTGGCACTTTAACACTGCATATACCCAAATTCCGGGACGGAACATTCTCAACCCAGCTGTTTCGCAGTTAGGTTGAAGAATAATTCGATTATTATTTTCGCTTGAGTCAGATCTAGTCATTCAATGATACGTTTACTGCTACAATCTAGTTGTAAACAATGAATTTTGAAACTGTCGTATACCAACGGAAACGCAATAGTGTGGTAGGCACCCCGGCCAAGCAATGACCGGGATCCAACCCGGTGGTTTTGTGAAAGGCTATTATTATGAAAAAAATGCAAATATTTTTTCCTAGAATGATCAGTTACAAGCGGCGTTGCCTAAACACAAGCTTGGTTCTGCTTTTACTTGTTGCTTTTGCTGTAACTGGTTGTGACGGCTTAGCAAGAACGCAGGAAGTAAAGGTGAAGGCTTTTCCATCCGGTCAGGTTTTAACGCTTCCAATCAAGGCTAAATGGTTTCCTGGTGATTATATAAACTCCGGTGTCGCAAATTTTGAATCCAGCGATAATTTCCAGGAGCTTCGCCAAAAGATAGCTGAGTTTCCCGGGGTTGAAATTGAACGAACTGACCTGATCTTGCCGAATACAGCTTTGATTATTAATAATGAAACGGGTAAGAACCCTGATTTTTTCAATTTTTCGGCTAAAACACCGCATAAGTTTATAATTACAGCAACTTCCGCGACTTTTTCAGATAATCAGGGCAGAAAGTTTATTCTGCTATTTCCTACCCATCTTTTTTCAGATCAGAGAATTCTGGGCATCTCTGAAGCCAAATTGTTTTTTGATAAAGAGTATGAAATCGCTCTAGCTGACGATAAGTATAGCTTAGACGATGTGGAAAATCAGTTTCAAGCCTTCTATGACCGCTCTCAGATCTATCAAACTGCGAGCAGCCAAAACAGTTTGACGGTGACGCCAATAAGCGAGGCAGACAAAGAAGCGATGATTTTTACTTTTTCGCAAGTGCTTGGGACAGTTTTTGTCAAAACCACAACTCCTACAAAATAATTTAGTCATAGTTATGGTTATAGTCCGTGCACGAGAAGCACTGCGCCTAACTATATGAATTATTCAATATTATCACAAAAGGCATATACAGCATGGAGTACTGGTTTCAGTAACTCTGAGGCATACCCCATTGGTGGCTAATGAATGAAATACAAAAAAATATTAATTGCAATAATCATTATTGGTACGCTCATATTGTCAGCATGTTCAGCTAATATGAGTTTCAGTAAATCTATTGCTGATGCCGAACATTTGGCTAATAGCGCACCTAATCCCAATTACAAATCATTTATAAAAATTAAAACTGAACCCGTCAAAATTGTAAAAGAAAGGTGCAGTAAAATAGGGAATCTTGTATTTGATGAAGTTCAATTGCTTTTCAGGTTCGAAAATATTACAGATAAACCGCTTGATTTTGACGTTCAAGTGTTTATTAATAGTGATTTTTCAAATAAATTTACTGAAAGCGGCAATGAAAGAATTGTACCAAATTCGAGCCCTATACAACTTTTACCAGGAAAAGGATTTACTTGCGAGACGGCCTTTACAGTTCGAAATTATAATAGTCTTTCGGAATCTGAAAAATTGGAATTTGAAAAGCTAAAGAATACTTACATTTTTGAATTAGAAATCGACAAGAAATTTTATTCAGTAAGAGCAAATCTTGACGAGCTTGCCCATTAGCAGATGTCCGCCATGCTAAAGTTTCGTTTCAAATTTTGTGTCAGCCACAAACGTCGCACAGGATATACGACCCAGTGTGTTTGGTGTTTTGACAATACAGAATAAGCTAGAATAAACCTTGCAATCAGTACTGAAAATTATACTATAATGGACTCAGAGCTATTGAGAAAGCACAATTTGATACCGTTGATTCAAGCAATTATAGCTTTTCACTGGCATATAACGAAGGCAATCCCGCAATTGCGAGCGGGACATATAGTTTTGAAAATGGGAAGATAACCGCATTATCTGAGGATAATAGACACAAATTTCATTTTGAGATTATTGATAATGATACACTCCGCTTTATTCAAAGAAATTCTTCAAATATATCCACAATAGATGGTTTTGCTCCAATAGCTGATGGGACTGAGTTTAAATATTTTGAGCGGAGTAACAATGCTTCTTAGTTGTCTGGAGAATCCTTCTGCGTAAAATACGGACAGAAATGCTGGGTCTGCAGACCGCTCCGAGCCGGTCGTTATGGGCCTGTCGCAGCAGACGCCTGCAGTAATAGCCAGCTTATACCAGATGATATTATAACGAAAGCTATTGTTAATTGTTGGAACGATCTAGTTGCCAGAACTACAACTGTCCCAGACGAAAACCATGATCCGTTGATGGCTTATAGGACCAGCAATTTGCAAGATCTCATTCAACAGTATAGACAGCTATCATCGTTAACTTATGAATTGCTGCTTCGCATTCTTGAGCGAATTGAAGTCGCAGATGACGGTAAGATATCTGTATTTTTTCTTGCGGGTTTATGCTTTGAAAGCAATTGAAATCACAGGCCTTGCAAACGGTAGTTTATCTGTTGCCCAGATTTCAGCGAAAAAATTAAGTCCCCGGAGGGTTTAACCAGCACATCGTCAACCGTGATGTTCCATAGTGTTTCATTAAAACTGGAAAGCAATTCATCCTGTCTGGATAAAGTGCTGATAAACTGGTCAATCTGATTCTTTCAAGCCAATCGTTCTTGAACAGCCGCATCAGCCTGATCATAAGCAGCTTTGGCTTGGTCTAGCCCTTTTTTCAGTAATTCAAACTTTGCCTGGTATTCAGTCTGGTCGTTCAATTGACATTTGTTTGTCTCAATCGCCACTCTGGATCTGCGGTGCTCGCGTACAGTTGTACGCTCCGCGCCTCGACCTTCGTGCTCCTTGACATGCTTGGCTCTGCGTCCGCAAAGCTGTCTGCTGGCGCAGCCAGCGCGCATCTATGGTAAGGAGGGAAGCTACCGGGCCAATCCAACTAGAGGCCACACAACAAAAGGCTCCCACAAGGGGAGCCTTTCGTCGTGTTGGAGCCTTTAATCGGAATCGAACCGATGACCTCATCCTTACCATGGATGCGCTCTACCGACTGAGCTATAAAGGCAAATTCTATATAAATCAGATGGTGATTATTTTTCTGGAGCGGGTGAAGGGAATCGAACCCTCGTGGTCAGCTTGGGAAGCTGGAGTTCTGCCATTGAACTACACCCGCAGGCAATGTGCACGTCAAATTATAGCCAGTGAACCGGGAACTGTCAACTAATTTGAAAATTTAATATATGGCTGGAATGATACCAATATTATTAAGTTTATAAATGTTGTTATAAATGTTTTGACTGGAGTTTATAGTCGGCTTGGCTTTGTATGTATATGAAAATATTAATATTTTAAGCTAATGTAGGACAAAAACGAAAATAATTTTGCTTTAATCGTAAACTTACAATAAGAACGTATTCCGTATACGCAAATAGTTTATGTTATTGTTAAACGTCACTACTATATAACAATATAATGGTTAAATATGTTATAAGATTTGCTGAATAAATAAAAAGAATCTGCAAACTGCATAAAAGATATACGTTAAATTCGCTATTTTATTGTTAACAAAGCAATAATTATCCTTGAATTTCTATTCAGACGCCTTAGAATATGGGTACTAACATCTTGTTGGCCTAAATGAAGAAAAAAGCACTTATTTAGGAGAGAGGGGATAAAATGATTAGAAGAAATTCAACAGTTATCCGTAAGTTTGCCCTATTAGTTGCTATTGTAATGACGGTTTCCCTGTTTGCAGCCTGCGGCGGTACCACAACCACAGCAGGAAGCACGGCAGGAACAACAGCCGGTACAACCGGTTCGGCGGCTGAAACCGGTGATATTCTGGTGGGATTTTCAGCCTCGATAACCGGCACAACACCGATAGAAGGCGAGTATTCCCGAGCGGCGGCTGAGCTTGCGGTGGATGAAATTAATGCTGCCGGCGGCGTTTTGGGACGTAAATTAAAACTTATGGTTGAAGATGACGCGAATGAAGCTACAGCTGCTGTAAATGCAGTTAATAAACTTGCCAGTCAACCGATAGTAGCCTTGGTTGGCCCTCATAAGAGTTTCGCTGCTAAAGCTGTAATGCAAATTGTAACAACCAACAAAATTCCTTATCTGACCGGTGCAACTAGCGTAACTCTGCTAGATATGAAAAGTCCGTATTTCTTCCGCTTGCGTGCCTCTGACGGTCTGGTTGCCAAAATTGCGGCTATCTACTGTGTTGAGGATCTCGGAGCGAAGAAGATTGGTATTTTCTATAACAACGACGAATACGGTACAGGAGCAAAAAAAGTAATCGAACAGTACCTGACCGAAAAGGGTGTTGATTTTGTAAGTGAAGGTCACAATACAAATGATAAGGACATGACAGGACAGATCGTTAAAATGAAAAACGAAAAAGTCGATGCCCTCATCATCTGGTCACATGCAAACGAAAACGCCGTTGCTGTCCGTCAGTTTAAAGAGCTTGGCCTGGAGTCAAAGGTCGTTTCAGGGCCTGGATTTACAGTTTCGAACTTCCTGGATCTGGTCGACGGGTCACAACTTGATGGTCGCTTTACTGTAACTGACTACTCCCCGGCCACACCACAGCCAAAAAACGAAGCCTTCGTCAAAAATATGAAAGAAAAGAAAAAAATTACCCCGGATTTCTATGCAGCTACATATTATGATTCAATGTATATTCTGGCTGATGCTATCAAGCGTGCCGGTTCCACAGATCGTGAAGCCATTCGTAAAGCCTTGATGGAAACGAAGGATCTGCAGGGCGCCATGGCAAAATATTACGCCAATGACAAGGGAGAACTGTGCCATGAATCTCTCGTTCTTAAAATTGATAGTAAAAAAGGTTTCTCACTGGTTAAAGCTGTCACGGAATAAGCTTCTACATCATAGTTTGCGGGTATATCCAAATTGATTCAGAAAACATTGCTGTCTGAGTGATTGATCAATGAGGGACATGGATTGTCATTCGTGTCCCTCGTTTTTTACGAATAGGTAATGATTTCTCAATCCGATTTCTTCTGCTTGTGTAAATCACCCGTTGCTTGATATCTGATACCCATATTCCTGTTCAGCAATGCCGAATGAAACAGATCAAAGGGGTTTATTTATGACAACAATACTTCAAGTGCTTCTTGCCGGAGTCGCATTCGGTTGCATTTACAGTCTGGTCGCGGTTGAAATAACGCTGATTTACAGTGCGACTAACATGATTAACTTTGGTCATGAAAAGTTTATCGTGCTAGGCGCATTTATTTTTGGTGGTACGCTTGTCCGCCAATTGCATTTACCTCTAGCTGTGGCTGCGATCGGCGCCATTGCCCTGATGGCGCTATTTGGAGGCGTGGTTGCCAATGTGATTTTTAACCCCCTGCGTAACATGTCTTCCGACCTCTATGCAATGATGGGAACTGTCTTGCTGGCTAATATAATTCGTGAATCAATTCGGTTGATCTGGGGTCCGGCTGCTTTTAGAATTGAGGGCTGGCTTACAGGAACTTTCACGACTGGCGAACTGATTGTTCCTAAGGTCTATGTCTACATAATAATTGCCTCAGTAATATTTATCTTCCTTCAAAACATGTTATTCATGAAGACCAAGCTTGGTCGCTCGATGCGTTGTGTATCACAGGACAAAATGGCTTCTGCGTTGATGGGTGTTAATGTCAGCCGCAATATAACCATTACTATTGCTTTGAGCTCAGCTGTGTGCTGCATAGTAGCCTTATTAATCATACCCATATTTAATGTTGACCTTTCAATGGCGGTAATGATTGCACTAAAAGGCTTTGCGGCAGGCGTGGTTGGCGGTTTCGGCACCATGACCGGAGCTATTGCGGGAGGACTCTTTATCGGATTGCTTGAAAATATTTATCTTATGATCGGTCCGGCACTCTATAAAGATGTTGTCGCCTTTGTTGCGATGATTTTATTCCTCCTTATCAGGCCGCAAGGTATTGTTAAAAAGCGCACTTAGAAAAACCTGAATCAAAGCAGAGGAGAACCATATGAAACGAAACAATATCAAGTATATTGTCTATGCTGTGATAATCGGCCTGTTATTTTTAGTACCATCATTTGTCACAGGCAAATATGACATTATGCTTTTTGACCAGGTTCTGATTCATATAATCATCGTCCTGGGACTGAACTTTATTACTGGCCTTACCGGTCAGACTAACCTTAGTGTTGCTGGCGTATTCGCCGTTGGCGCCTATACTTCGGCATTGCTTAATACCAGATTCGGACTATCACCGTGGCTTTGCCTGATTGCCGCGCTTGGTGCCGGCGTCATCATAGGCGTAATTCTTGGGTATCCCAGCTTGCGTATCAAGGGTAAGTATCTGGCCCTGACCACAATCGGTTTTGGTGAAATAACCAGACTTATGCTTAATAATATGACGACAGTTACAGGCGGACCTCAAGGTGTTGCCGCGATTCAGCCATACAGGTTTTTCGGCTACCAACTGAATACGGAAAAAGATTTTTATTATATGATCCTGATCTTTACTGTACTGGCAATTGTGATTGCTAATAAATTAATTAGGAGCAAATGGGGCAGGGCATTCAAAGCTGTCCGTGATAATGATTCAGCTGTTGAATCCTGTGGGATCAGCCTGGCAGAAATAAAAGTCAAGGCATTTATTACCTCGACAGCCTTCGCCAGTGTCGCAGGTGCTTTTTATGCCCATCTGATTGGCTATATCAATCCGTCAAACTTCACAATTGATTTATCCGTCAAATTTCTGATGATGCTAATCCTCGGCGGTATTGGAACTGTGCCGGGATGTGTTATCGGCAGTGTTGTTATAACCTTGCTGCCGGAGTATCTACGTTTCCTACAGGACTACTACTGGCTGATTTTCAGTGTTATCGTTTTTGTCTTCATTCTAAAATGGCCAAGCGGCATGGTGTCCATCTTCGATAAGCTATGGAAACGCATCCGTTCTTCACGGTCTGCAAAAAACCAAGCCAGTGCCAATTAAATTGAATGGAGGATTACGCATGTCTACCATCCTGGAGCTAAAAAATGTAACAAAAAAATTCGGCGGGCTTACTGCTGTAAACGATCTTTCCCTGAATATTGAGGAAGGAAAGATACATGCTCTGATCGGGCCTAACGGTTCTGGTAAGACAACTACCTTGAATATGGTTTCCGGGGCTCTGAGAGTAACAGAAGGCAGCATATTCTACCGTGGCAAAGAAATCAGCAAAATGCCCGAAGTCGAGATTGCCCGCAGCGGTATAGGCCGGACATTTCAGAACATCAAGCTTTTCTCTTCAATGACTGCGCTGGAAAATGTAATGGTAGGCGGACATCGCTACTGTTCTACCGGCATGGTTATGGGACTGATAAATTTCCCGAAAGCCAATCGTGAAGAAAGAGAGCTTAAAGCCAAGGCTGAAGAAACCCTTGAATTTCTCGGTATGTATCCCTATCGCAATGAAATAGTAAAAAGCCTGCCTTACGGACGTCAGAAAATCCTTGAGATCGGACGTACAATTATTGCGGAACCGGAAATTATTCTGCTTGATGAACCTGCTGCCGGACTAAATCCGTCAGAGCGGGCAGAGTTTGTTAATCTACTTGTCAAGCTGAATGAAGGCGGCAAAACCCTTTTCCTGATTGAGCATAATATGGATGTCGTTATGTCGATAAGCCATTTAGTAACTGTTCTTAACTTTGGTGCCAAAATTGCTGAAGGATTGCCTGAAGAAATGCAGGCCGACAATGAGGTAATAAAGGCATATCTTGGCAGTCAGTACAAGAAGAATAAAGAGAGGGCGGATTGATAAATGCTTGAAGTTTCTGGAATAAATGTTTTTTACGGACAGGTTCAGGCTTTGTTCGACGTCTCCCTGAGTATCGGTGATCAAGAAATGGTATCGATTATCGGAGCCAATGGAGCCGGAAAGTCAACTCTAATGAATACAATAGCAGGCTTGATAAAGCCTGCATCAGGCGAAATTACATAAAATGGCAAATGTATTTCGAACGACAAACCGCATAAAATTGTCGATAAAGGGATTATTTATGTGCCTGAAGGCAGGCATATATTTTACGACCTCTCGGTGGCTGAGAATCTTCAGATGGGAAGTTACCGCAGAAAACTCAGCAAAACTCAATATAATTCGGATCTGGAAGAAGTTTTAACAATTTTCCCACGTCTGAAGGAACGCATGAATCAGCTGGCTGGAACTCTAAGTGGAGGCGAGCAGCAGATGCTGGCGATCGGCCGCGGTATGATGGCAGATCCTCAATTGTTATTGCTTGATGAACCTTCTCTCGGCCTTGCACCTGTTATAGTCGATGAGGTTTTTGAAGTTATTGTCATGATCAGTAAAACAAAAAAAATACCTATTATTCTTGTTGAACAGAATGCTTTTATGGCTATGAGTATTACTTCTAAGACATATGTATTGGAAAATGGTCATGTAAAGCATCAAGGTAGAAGCTCTGATCTGATTAATAGCCCGGAAATAAAAATTGCTTATCTTGCAGGCTAAGCTTTATAAGGAGGCAGGGGATGTTGAAAAACTCAATGGATAGAATCAAGGGCACATTTACACTAACTTCTATGACTTTCACGCAGAACGGTGATGTTGATTATAATGCGTTTGAAAAACTTGTTGCACATCTGGCCAATACAGGAGCCGAAGGGGTAGGCCTATATGGCATGGTCAGCGAGTTTCACAAGTTGACCGATTATGAATAAACGGCTCTTAGTTCGATATTTCTCAGTGTGCTGAAAGGCAGTGAAGCATCAAGCCTGCTGTCTATCACTGACTGGAGTACTGATGTTGCTGTGCGCAAAGCCAAGGAGTATCAGCGATTAGGAGTTGATACCCTAATGCTTTTGCCACCGTTTTATTTTTCGCCGACAATTGATGAAGTCAGGCATCATATGCTTAGTGTGCTGGAAGCTGTAGATATTCCGGTTTTAATTCAATACGCACCTCAGGCAACCGGCCATTCATTGCCTGCTGAAGAGCTTGTTGATATGGCCGCCAAATACCCAAATGCTGCATTCAAAATCGAATATAAACCAGCGCGTGATTACATGCAAAAATTTCTTGATATGAAACCTGACATGAAGATTCTGACTGGTTATGCCGGGCTGGAGCTCATAGATCTATACAAGATTGGCGTTGCTGGAGTCATGCCTGCCTGCTCTTATACAGAAATATATGTTGCGATTCGGCAGGCTATGCTTAATGGTGAAGAGAGCAAAGCACAGGCACTTTATGATATGCTTGAGCCATATCTGATCAAATGGATGGTAACACCTGAATCTATACTGGCAATAGAAAAAGAGATTCTGGTTCGCCGCGGGATTATCGAGTGCGGCTATTGTAGACGGCCTGCATATCATTTGACAGCTGAAAACCATACTGATATTGGCGAGTTCCTGGTTAAGTTCGCAGATTATTTGCCCTGACCAGGCCCTGATCAACTGAAAGGACATGTTCAACATGCCACAACTTAGTGCCGTTATAACCGATTATGAATTTGAAAATGTTGACCTTGAGAGAGAAGTCCTGACTGAAGCAGGTATAGGGCTGACTGCATTTCAGGAGAAGCAGCCGCAAAAGATTCTGCCATTAGCACGTACTGCTGATGCAATAATTGTTCAATATGCTGATATTAATAACGAATTAATTAACGGTCTGGAAAATTGCCGCATAATAGTGCGATATGGTGCTGGAATCAATAACATTGATGTTGAAGCAGCTACTAAAAAAGGAATATTTGTCTGTAATGTTCCTGATTATGGTATTGATGAGGTGTCAAACCACACAATTATGATGATTATGGCTCTTGCACGCAAGCTGCCATCAATTTCAAAAAATATTCAAAACGGCGGTTGGTGGGATCCCTCGATCGCCACGATTCAGCGGCTTGCCGGAGCAACAGTAGGATTGATCGGTTTTGGTCGAATTGGGCAGATGGTTGCCCGAAAGCTGGCGGCATTCAATATTAATCTACTTGTTTATCATCCGCGCCGGGATGCTGCTTTTATTGAAGCCCGCGGTGCCCAGAAGGCCTCTTTAGAGGAAATTGCCCGCCATAGTGACTTTATCTCAATTCACAGCCCTTTGAACGAAGAAACTCAATATCTCGTTAATAACGAATTTATTAGCCAGATGAAGCCCACAGCCTGCCTGATAAATACAGCACGCGGTCCCATTGTAAATGAAGCAGATCTGATAGCAGCGCTGCAATCCGGCAGAATTGCCGGGGCTGGTCTGGATGTGTTTGAAACGGAGCCGTTGCCAAAGGATTACCCTCTGCTGCAAATGGACAACGTTATTTTGACTCCGCACTGCGCCTGGTTCAGTCAGGATGCTAATATTGACTTGCGCCGCAAAGCCGCTCAGGAAGTAGTCCGGGTGTTGTCTGGCAATATGCCGGCTAATTTATGTAACAAAGAAGTTTTAAGTAAACGTAATATCTGATTTTTTATTTCAAAAAGCCTTATGGTCACTTCAAGCGATACGTATTCAATTATTTTCAACTAAACGAGCGGGCTATTCAGCCCGCCCGTTTAATTACCTCATGAAGTAATTGTTTAGATAGCGCCTAGTTCCTGCAGTTTGCTACGAATTTCAGCCTTTTCTTTCTCTGTCGGGGGAAGGTAAGGCGAACGTGGCCAGGCCTTTAGAATTCCTCGTATTTCCAACATTGCATAGATTGCTAACTGAGTTGATTTAGCCAGATACATAATCTCGCGAATAGCATTTACCTTAAACTGGGTTTCACGACATTTATCAAACTCACCTGCCATGCCTTCACGGTACATCTGGCCGCAAATTTCTGGTAATGCTGTTCCTAAACCGGGAATATAAGCTTCACAGCCTAATACACAGGCGGAAAGCCACATTGCTTCTGTTCCCAGAGCAATATCAAATTTATCATCTTTCAATAGACGCATATAGGATGCGTGCGCAATAATATCAAAGGTCGCGTCTTTTATGCCATGTATTCCCATTGATTTCAAACGTTTTAACAACGACAGATCCATGGGATAACCTTGAAACTGAGGATTGTTATATACGTAAACCGGGAAATCACCTCCCGTTGCCTCGAGTATTTCTTTGTAAAAAGCACAGATGCTGTCATTGTTATGCTTATAGTAAAAAGGTCCAACTGCAGAAACTGCGCTTGCACCATTTTCCTTGGCGTGCCTGGCAAGTTTAGCAGCACTTTTGCTGTCTGCAGTTCCTACATGCACTACAATCGGGATTGCACCGGCTGCTTCTGCTAGTGTTATCTCAGCAACTTGCATTCTCTCTTCAGTGGACATCAGCACCCCACTGCCATATGAACCGGTAATAAACATGCCGTCAACCTGTTCCTTAAGGAAACTGGTTAACGTTTTAATTCCCTCTCCGTCAATTTCACCATTTTCTTTAAATGGCGTGATTACCGGCGGCACGACTCCCTTCATTTTAAACAATGTTACATCCTCCGTATCCCAGTTTTAGATAATTGCCAATATTTGGCAAGTTTTTAAGATCTTACCGCGAACTATGAAATCGCGCGGTACCTATCTGCGATCAGCAGTGCTCCACGAATAGTAAGCTGACCAAGTTTTTCGGAATCAGACAAGCAGATCAACTTGATATTATTGCCGTACTTGCGCTTGAGTAGATGTGAATATAAATCGCAACGATTACTATGCCCGAATAGAATGAATGTACGTGCCATAAAACCTTGGCGCTCAAAGTCATCAATGCACTTCATATCATCTACCGCAATGCTTGCGTCAATGAATAGGTTGCGCTCCTTGTAATCAGTGGTTAATAAAACCTGCATAAACCGTGGAATCATCAAACATCGATCCAAACCAGTATCTTCTGTAACTTCCTGTGCTATCGCAACTATCTCTTCAAATGAGTACCCACCGCTTTGCTCGCCTTCTATTGCAACCAGGCTTTGGCCAATCATTGTCTGTTTCAGGACAGCTTCGTATAATTGACCGCTGATAGTGGTCAAACTTGCCTGAATTTGCCGTTTCGAATTCAAGTGAATAATTTTAGTATGAGAGCTCAACACAATTACATTTGTCGGCTCGGAAATTTGCATATCGTCAATAATACCCATCATCTGAGTTTCTTCGCCACGCATAAAATCGACCTTGCGGATATCGGCTAAAGTAGCATTTTCACCGTAGTCATTACGTACGCCGCGAATAAAAAGAATTGGCATTTGTAGAGGCAGCACTTCTCCCGGAGGAACCAGCACTGCATTGGCTGCTAACTCATCCAATCCAACCGGTGCAATCAAATGCGGTATTTCAAGCAAACCGATTTCGGAGGTAATCATACCTGATGCAATCGCGAATTCAATGTCTTTTTCCTGCAATCCAGCAAGCCCTAACGCTTCTTGAACCGCCTCGACAACGCCGTTACGCAATGTATCTTTTGAACCTGTCATTGAAGTGTTTCGTACCCCTACTTTGCGAGTACTTTGAGCAATTATTTCAGTTGATTTATTTATTATATAAACACGTGTATTTGTAGTACCGCAGTCAATGATTGCCAGCATTCGTTAACCTCCTGCTAACCGATTATTTATGTTGAATTAGTGCAAATACCGCTTCACAGGTATAATTCCTTGTTAACCAGATTCAGTGGCCGCTCACCTTTCAGAACCCTGACAGCTTCCTCGGCAACTCTTGCCTGCAAAGTGCGGATTGATTCTTCGGTATACCACGCCATGTGAGGTGTAAGAATAACATTATCCATTTTCAATAAAGGACTATCTGCCTCGATTGGTTCACGCTCCAGCACATCCAAAGCTGCCCCTGCTATAAGACCAAGTTGGAGAGCTTCAATCAATTCAGTCTGATTGATAATGGCACCGCGAGCTGTATTAATTAGAAAAGCTGACGGCTTCATGCGTTTAAATAAAGACATATTGAACAAACCGCGGGTTTCGTCTGTGAGAGGGCAGTGAATTGAGATAAAATCACTGCTCTCAATTAGTTCTTCCAGTGAAACAAGGCGTACATTCAAGCTTGCAGCATGCTCTTCGCTTATGTAAGGATCATAAGAAATTATATCCATATCAAAACCAGCAATTTTACGGGCAACTAGAGTTGGAATCCTGCCAAGACCAACAAGTCCGACTCTGGCGCCGAGAGTGCGATGCAGTGGCTTAATATGAGCATAGTTCCATTGACCTGAACGAACGCTTCGTTATTCTAATTGAACAATGAAAGGCGTAATCGTTTTCGGGATTCAAACTAATTATTACAATGATAAAGTTAATAACCTGTAAATTCAACCTTTGGAGTCATAAAACCGCTTGCTAAAAATTTAATTTGTGTAATAAAATTAATATAAACCAACCTCATTAAACGCGTGCAGCTGCTGCCGCGGCAAAGCAGAGCATCAGTCTATCACCACTCGGCTGCTCAGCTCGCAGAACCGGCATGGCCAACCTGATTCAGGTTAATTCTTTAATAATTTTTGGAGGTGTTAAAATGTCTGCCAATGCTGTTCAACCGCATAAATCTTCAATCGGCATCTCATGCCGACCGTCCAGCCAAGACACTGTACCGTTCATAAACAGAGCCAGATTCTTGGGTGTCCGGAAACCCAGGCTCGACACGAACTGGCCGAAAACAAACTTGTCGCGCAAAATGCAGACGTAACTGTAATGGCGCGACGCGGACGCCTTGCGGTTGCAACGGTCGCGAACTCTGCGGAAATCACCGTAGGACAGGAAATCCGCGTGGCGCGCCCCTTTCTTCCGGTCAAGACCGTAGTAGAAGTAAAAGTCATTGACCTCTTGATGCCGCAGCCACCACAACAGCAGATCCATATAGATCGCCGTCTTGCCTTTACGCGGTTGGCCCGGGTAGTAGGAACGCGACAGCTCCGGATCGGAGACCATGCCCTTAAACGCCTTCAAAGCCCCGGGCAGTTTCGTTACGACTTTGCCCGCCCGCTTCAAGAGCTTGTTGAACTTCATAGTATTGCCTGCCCGTTCTGTTTCAAAATGGAATGCCAACTTACTACATCGATTTTTACGAAACAAGCCGTTTTGAGCGGCAGTTCTTCGCTTCAGCGGCTTCAACGCCCCGGGCGCTTTTTGCTTTCAAAGCGGCTTTTCAAGGGTTTCCAGAAACCGTTTCTGACCCTCCCCGCCAGAACGCGCGCCCGCGGAATTCTGAACCCCATCCCCTCTTCGATCGTGTACCGGCACGGATTGCAACGCCCGCACGGCTTGCCCTTAACCGGCCGATGGCAAAACCAAGTCTGAAGCATTATCTCTTGCCAACCGCGCTCGCGGGCG
>CAZOMW010000040.1:0-16145 GCA_964581135.1 uncultured Oscillospiraceae bacterium | reverse complement strand
CGGCATCAGCTGCACCGCGTTCACCGGCTACGGTTGAAAAACGCGCGAACATGTCCGTTTGCTTGCCGATTTCCGAAAATATCGCGGCTTTAGTATATTTCGTAATATCGTGAGTCACTGTGAAGGTGCCGAACGCACCTGAACCTTTGGCGTGCATGCGCCTTTCAGGAATTACCTCACGGTTGAAATGGCTCATTTTTTCCAGATACCAGGTATCTTCAAGCATAACATTACCGCGTTTACCAGCGGTGCGAATATTTTCATTATCTGCGATCGGCCTGCCATTCACGGCTTGTAAAGGCTTCTTCGGATTAGAGTCTCTTCCGTCTTGATGCATATTTGATCCTCCTTATTTTAATAACATTCAGCTTCTTGTGCTTTGGGAAAACCAGTAATCATGCTATACTGTGATGTAGAATGATTCTAATTGTTGTGTACATTATAGAATGATTCTAAACTAAAGTCAATGTAAAAGAAATTAACAAGTAATTGATTGAAGGAATCCTATGACTGATAAAAAAGATTTTTCCGATGAAGAACTGAAAACCGTGCTTCAGGAACACGGCATTCAGCCAACAGCTCTGCGACTTGAATTATTGGCTTATTTATTATGTGCCGGCGGGCATCCAACCCGCGAAGAGATACATGCAGCCGTCTGCCAACCTGAAAGCAAGTGCTCGTTAGCCAGCATTTACAATATTATTAACCTGTTCACTGAGAAAGGTTTGCTGTTGTCGATCCGCAGCGGCGATAACTATGTCCGCTATGATGCGACCCTGTCTCCTCACGGCCACTTTCACTGCAGCAAATGCAATGAGATTTGGAACGTTCCGGTTAATCTGGATTTAGAGCGCCTGTCTCAACTGAAAGGCTTCAGGTGCGACAGCAGCGAAATAGTAATTCACGGCGTTTGCCCGGAGTGTCAGAAAAAAAAGGACTGAATTTAAGGAGTGTGCCAATGAAAACAGCCACAAAGGACCGTGTAAGTTATCTGCATAGTAAGGATAGCGAACCTGCAATTACAGTAGAACCCGGAGAAATTTTCCAGGTTGAAACAGAGCTCTGTACCGGCAGCTGGCTGCAGACAGTTGAAGATCGTTTCGACCCAAACAACCGTTCGCCGGGAAATCCTGCAGTTGTTGTAAAAATCGCCGGCGCATTGCCGGGCGAACGGCTTGCTGTTGAGATTCTTGACATTAAGCTGGGCCCTGTTGGTTATACCGGTTTTCAGGACACGCCCAATTCTGTTGCCCGTTTAATTTATAACCGCGACTGGGGCCTGACAACCCGCACAGTGAAAATCGAGAACGATGAGGTTGTCTGGAGTGATAAGCTGCGTTTGCCGGTTAAGCCAATGATCGGCACACTTGGCACTGCGCCGGTAACGGAATCGCTTTCAAATACCAAGGCGGGGCCGCATGGCGGAAACATGGACGCCCAGGAAGTTACGGTTGGCAGTACAGTCTATTTACCCGTAGCGGTTCCCGGAGCTTTGCTGCATATTGGCGATTGCCATGCTATTCAAGGTGACGGTGAAATTAATAACGGTGGGGGGATCGAATGCCGGGCTACTGTTACCCTGCATGCCAGCCGTGTACAAAAGCCGGCCCGCACCAACTGTGTCCGGATCGAAAATGACACCCACATAATGGCAGTAGCTTGTGAACGCTCGCTGGAGGAATCTTTTTACCTAGCATCCCGTGAGCTTTTCTGCTGGCTGGTTGACAGCTATAACTTCAGCGAAGAAGAAGCGTATTTACTGATGGGCCAAATTATGGAAGCCCGCTGTACTCAATTCGTCAATCCGACCCGAACCTACATCTGCAAGCTGCCGCGCAAGTATTTGATACCGGAGCATTCAGGAATCTGAAAGTTAACGCGATGGAACATATAGCATTCGTCAACGTCAAACAGCCAGAACTGCAACGCGGATATACTTTTCATTCGTTGCTAAACTGGAGGTATTTTCATGAAGCGTTTCTCAGCTTTATTACTGGCACTTCTAATGAGTATCGTGCTTATTATTGGGATGACTGCTTGTGCTGCAAGCACCGACGCCACTATGACAACAAATCCAACAACTAATCCTGCCGGTTCAGAAACTACAGGTACAAAAAAGGCGACAGACGAAACGAAAGAGCCGCACCCTTCAACGGCAATTTCGCCCAACATTCAAATACTGGAGCAAAAATCTGCCGACTTGATGAAAACGGTCTTCGCTGCTGCCCGGCCGGAAACCCCCGCTCTGCCATCGAAAACGGCAAGCCAGGCATTTAACCGCTTCTCAGCTGCCTTGTTGAAGGAATCAGCGGGCAATGACGGGAATGTAATGATTTCACCGGCGTCGGTGTTTCTTGCCCTGGCAATGACTCTGAATGGCGCCTATGCTGAAACCCGGGACGCGATGCTGAAAACACTGGCAGATCAAGATTTGACACGCGAAGAAATTAATCAAACCAGCCGCGACTGGATGGCTTTGCTGGCCAAAACAGGCGACAAAACAACGCTGAAAATTGCCAATTCAATTTGGTTTGATCAGGAATTTTCACCCTATATACCTTTTCTCCAGACCAATGCCGATTATTTCGGTGCCGGAGCCCGGAAGCTGAATTTTCGCGACCCTGAATCCGTCGAAGTAATCAACAGTTGGGTCAACGAAGCCACCAGAGGTACGATCGAGGAAATTGTAGCTGAAATCCCCGAAGACGCGCTCATGTATTTGATCAACGCCATCTACTTTAAGTCCGACTGGAAAACTCCTTTCGATAAAGCTGACACGCGTAAAAGAATTTTCAATAGCCCAGCCGGCCAAATTGAGACAGAATTCCTCAACCGTATCGGAACCATGAACTGGTTTGAAACTAATGGGGCTGAAGGCGTGGCCTTACCCTACGAAAATGAGCAGTTCGCCTATTTTGCTTTGCTGCCTGCCGGCAATCAGACACCGCGTGAATGGATCGCCAAACAAGACGGCAGCACTTTGTTTTCAGATCTCACAGCTCTAATAAAGAAAAATTCAGCAACATCTGTTGCCCTGTCCATGCCTAAGTTCGAATCAGAATACAAGGACAGCATTAAAAATGAGTTGTCTAAACTTGGTATGGAAATCGCCTTCTCACCGGAATACGCTGATTTCTCATTGATGAACGAAGGTCATACCAAGGATTTATACATTGGTGATGTTATTCACAAAACCTTTGTCCGGGTAGACGAAAAAGGGACAGAAGCTGCTGCTGTTACTTCAGTTGAGATGCGAACAAGCGGAATGCCGATTTCGGAAAAAGAGCTTGTGTTCGATAAACCGTTTGTCTACGGTATCATGGACCTTGATTCCGGCATGCCGTTGTTTGTCGGAATCATGGAAAAGCCGGAAGTTTAGTTGACCAGAAGAACCGATAAATTTATGAAATAGTAAAAACCGGCCGCTACTGCACTTTGGTACAGCAAAGGCCGGTTTTAATTTGTTCAGTCATCAACTGCTTTTTGCAAATACTTAACTTAGGAAATCAAACCTTTTTCTTTCAGGAATTCACGAGCTACAACGCTGGGTTCTTTCTCGTCAACTGCCACTTCAGCATTCATTTTCTGCATCTGCTCTGTATCGATCAGACCTTCCACAGAATCAGCAATCTCTTTGATTTCAGGATATTTATCAACCACGTCCTGACGCAGAATCAAAATACCATTGTAAGGCGGGTTGAACTCCTTGTCGTCTTCCAGCACCTGCAGATCCTGCGCTACAAGCTGTCCATCAGTTGTATAGACGTTGACTGCATCCACTTCATTTTGGGCTATCGCCCGATAAATCAGGCCGATATCCATAGCAATGGCTTCCTTATATTCAAACCCGTAAAGCTCTGTGTATTCTTGGTAACCCTGGCCGGGATAGTTCAGCCAAGTCTGGTCAACAGCCAGCAGCATGTCGGGGGCGAAGGGTGCCATATCGCTTTGAGTCTTGACGTTGTTAGCCTCTGCCCAGGAGCGGGGAACCGCAATCGCATAGGTGTTGTTATAGCCAAAAGGCGGTGCCACATACATCTGATATTTTTCGGACATCAATTCTTTGGTTTTTGCAAATACTGCATCGGCGGAGCGGTATTCCTCTGTTTGTGCCTGCTCAAGCAGACCCAGAAAGAGTGTGCCGGTAAAGCTGGTAAACACTTGCAGATCATTGCTCTTGGTGGCTTCAAAGCCAGCGTTTGAGGATCCCAGGCTGCGTACATGCTCCACCTTGTGGTCGGTTTTCTCTTCGACCAGAGCTTTAAACAGTTCACCCAGTATTTCAACTTCCGCATAACCTTGTGTGCCAATTTTGAAAGTGGCACCGGTTGCACTGGCGCTACTGCCACAGGCAGTTAATGGCACTGCCAGCAGAATCAGCGCGAGAATCGCGGAGAGAATTGTTTTAAATCTTCTTTGTTTAATCTTATCAGGATTATGATTACTCATGAAAACCTCATTTCCTTCTTATTATTTTGGTTAAATAAATTTCTTAGTTTATGACTTCATTACTATTTAGTTCTCGCAGCTACTGCGCTATATAGTCTTTGCAGCTACTGCGGTTTCTTCACTTTTAGCAATTATGTTTTTTTGATTGCCATTACCGGCATCAACACGTAAGCCGCGTGGAATCAGGCGTTGTTCCAGACGGCCCAGCAGGTTGTCAGCCAGAAGCGCCATCAGAGCGGCCGGTACGGCACCCAGCAACAATAAATCGTTACGGAAAAAGTTGAGACCGCGCACAATGTATGTGCCAAGGCCGCCGGCGCCGACATAAGCAGCAAGTGTACCGGTTCCAATACAGATGATAGTTGCAGTGCGCACGCCGCTCAGGATTACACTGAGGGAAAGCGGCAATTCTACTAAACGCAGCCGCTGCATGTTGGTCATGCCCATGCCCAGAGCCGCCTCCTTAAGAAAAGGGTCAACACCCTTGATGCCAACCAGCGTGTTGCGCATAATCGGCATTAATGAATACAGGAACAAGGCTGTGATCGCAGTGCGCGGTCCGAGGCCAAGGCCGCCGACCAGCAGCAGCACCAGCAATGCCAGGCTGGGAATTGTCTGAATTATATTCACAATAGTCAGGGCGACTTTTTCAAAGCCACTATGCCGTGAAGCGATAATTCCCAGAGGTACTGCAACCAGGATTGCAAGTGTGACCGGAGTAATAACCAGCAAAAAGATATGGTCGGTCAATGCTGTCAGGAACTCCTGCGGATTACCGCGAACGGTATCATACATCTTATATATCAGCGGCAAATTCCTTTCGAACCAGCCTGCTGTACTGCCGCTCCCGGAAAGAGCGAACAGAAAACCTGTCATTGTCATATTTCAACACGCTCCTCTTTTGTTGCCGTGTTTTGCTCAGCAGCTATTTCTGTACCATTTTGGCTGGTATCTGAATCTGCTCCGTTTTGGCTGGTATCCGGATCTGCCCAAAGGACATCGGAAAGAACACTGACCAGGCTTGCCCGCGTAATCAGGCCCTTAAGCTTGTTATTCTCATCCACAACAGGCAGATAGCCAATGCTCCTATGCGCCATAAACTGAACCGCGTCGCGCACCGATTGGCCCACGCATATTGCCGCTGGTTCACTTTTAATCACGTCGCGAACCCTGCCGCCTTTAAGCAGAGCCTGCTGAAGGTCCTTAATCGTGACTACGCCCAGCAAGACACCTTGATGATCAATTACCATCAGACTGTCAACACGGCGTTTGCGCATGCGGTCAAGCGCTTCGGCAACGCCACGTTCAGGTTCAATCGTTACCGGATCCATTATCATCACGTCATCGACGCTGACATCCTCCGGTGAGCTGATCATTCGGGCCCTGCCAATAAAGCTGGCAACGAAATCATCTGCCGGGTTGCGCAGCATTTCTTCAGGTGTTGCTGCCTGCACGATTTTTCCATCCCGCATTAAGACAATACGGTCGGCGATTCTCAATGCCTCGTCCATGTCATGGGTGACAAAGACAATCGTTTTCTGCAGGCGTTCATGCAGATTGATAAGCTCGTTTTGCAGCTGTTCGCGAGTAATCGGGTCAAGGGCACCGAAAGGTTCGTCCATCAGAATAATGTCCGGTTCGGTCGCCAAAGCGCGCAGAACGCCAATCCGCTGCTGCTGCCCGCCGGACAGTTCGCGCGGATACCGTTCCATATACTCAGCCGGAGTCATATCAATAAGACTGAGTAATTCAGCAGCCCGTTCATTACAGCGGCTTTTGCTCCATCCTTCCAGTCTGCCGACAATCGAAATATTTTCGCCGATTGTCATATTCGGGAATAATCCGGTTTGCTGGATAACATAGCCAATGCCACGCCGCAGCTGAACTGGGTCCTGTTTCATAATATCAAGGCCGTTTACTATAATCTGGCCGCTGTCCGGTTCGATAACCCGATTAATCATTTTCAGGGTGGTTGTCTTACCACAGCCTGACGGGCCGATGAGGGTTATCAATTCGCCCTTTTTTATTTCCAGACTCAGGTGGTCAACGGCATTCTGGCCGCCATAAGATTTTACAACATCAATTAGTTGCAGCAGAAGAACCCCTCCGTTCATGCACATTCAAGTAAGATTTATGTCGGTTGTGCAAACCGACAACTTATACACTACCCTTTGAGTTTGAGGTTGTCAAGGAAAATAACGAAATTCCGTCATATCGACTGACACTCGCCTGGCCGGAAGTACTGCTGTAGCCAAAATTACCGAATTTATTGCTGAATTGTGAACAGTAGAATTTTTTATAGTCGCTATATTTCCAATATTCCGGCAACAAAAGAACCTGCGTCAATTCATTAATATATGAATTCAACGCAGGTTCTAATTGTATTAATTATTCAGGAGCGGGTTATTGCTTTCAGGGTTTATTAAGTGCTTTCTGCAATTACTTAGCTTCCGCCTCAGGTTCAATTTCAATTGACACAATTTTTTGCTCTTCTAAAGGACGATCCTGACTGCCGGTCTTTGTGTCAGCAATTTTATCCACAACATCCATGCCCTCGATAACATGTCCGAAGGCCGCGTATTGTCCGTCCAGATGCGATGAATCCTGATGCATGATAAAAAACTGGGAGCCGGCTGAATTGTAATTCATCGAGCGGGCCATCGAGATTACTCCCCGGCTATGCTTGATCGGGTTAGGAACACTGTTGGCTGCGAACTCGCCGGTTATTGTATAGCCGGGTCCGCCCATGCCAGTGCCTTCGGGACAGCCGCCCTGGATCATAAACCCCTTAATTACACGATGAAAAATCAGGCCGTTATAAAAGCCCCGCTCTACAAGTTTAATGAAGTTTTCGACTGTAATCGGCGCTGCTTCATGATCAAGTTCAATTCGGATTGTGCTGCCGTCGCCCATTGTCAGCTTAGCGATTCGTTTTTGCATAAACATTCTCCAATTCATTAGCTTTAGTTCAATTATAGCAATCGATCATCTATATTCAGTAACAAAAAACATCCTAATTTCTGAAAGAATACGAGCCTGTCAGAGATAAAAATATCCCTGGCTGCTTATTATGCCTGGTCGCTCTTATAGAATATCCATATTTGCCCGCAGAAGCTGATCCTTGATATCCCAGAGTTGCTGCGACAAGTCCACGTAATAGGTTTGCGGATTTTCAAACCGCCGGATGGTATCCCAAAGCAGATCCAGCTCACGTTTGCAATGTGCGCGGATTTCTTCAATCGGCACACGGTTATAAACCAGTTTTCCAGACTCGAAAATTGGCACCAGCAGCTTCCTGAGCCTGAAGTTTGTCAATACCTTGCGTTTATAAGTATGCAAGGGGTCAAAAATTTCGTATGGTTTATTTTCATCAATTACTTCGCCGGCAACGGTGATCACATCCGCTAACGCCATACCGCTGTCCTTGTCAAAGAAACGCCAGACTTCCTTATTGCCGGGATTTGTCATTTTGCCGACATTGTCAGAAAATTTCATGCGCGGCACAATTTCACCGTTGCGTTCGATCGCGGCGAGTTTATAAACGCCGCCAAAAACCGGCTCAGCGCGGGCTGTAATCAACCGCTCACCGACACCAAACGAATCAATAGCTGCTCCCTGATGCAGCAGATCACGGATAAGGTATTCGTCGAGAGCGTTGCTTACAGTAATTCTGCAGTCGTGCAGACCGGCTTCATCCAGCATTTCCCGGGCACGAACCGTCAGGTACGTCAGGTCACCGCTGTCAATGCGAATACCTTTAAGCCGGAAACCCTGAGGTTCGAGAACCTCCCTGGCAATCCGGATAGCGTTGGGAACACCTGATTTCAAGGTGTTGTAAGTGTCGACGAGCAGCACTGTTTCGTCAGGATAGGACAGGGCGTAAGCCTTAAAAGCTTCATACTCAGTATCAAAGGTCTGCACCCAGCTGTGCGCCATGGTTCCAAACAACGGTACACCAAACTGGGCGCCCGTCATGGTGCAGGATGTGCCGTTTACGCCGGCGATATACGCAGCTCTGGCGCCCAGAACTGCAGCGTCATAGCCCTGAGCGCGGCGGGCTCCGAATTCGAAAACCGCGCGGCCTTTAGCAGAGCGGATTATGCGAGCGGTTTTAGTAGCAATCAAAGAAGGGTGATTGATCGTTACCAAAAGCATGGTTTCGATCATCTGCGCCTGCATCAGCGGACCCCGCACTTTAACAATCGGCTCGTTGGGGAAAATCGGGGTGCCTTCAGGTATTGCCCAGATATCGCAGTTGAATTTCAGATCGCGCAGATAGTTAAGAAATCTTTGGTCAAAGGTATCAAGGCTTGCCAGAAAAGCCAGATCATCTTCACTGAAATGAAGAGTTTTCAGATAGTCAATCATCTGCTCCAGGCCGGCCATAATAGCAAAGCCGCCATCCTGAGGTACATTGCGGAAAAACAAATCAAAATAGGCGATACAATCATCAATTTTGTTGTCAAGATACCCCTTGGTCATTGTCAGTTCATAAAAGTCTGTCAACATCGTCATGTTAGTCTTGTCAGTCCAGCGTGGGCTATACATACAAATCTCCTCCTGCAAACCATTTCGGCGATACAGTGTTTCTTTCTTCAAAAGGGTTAGAGTCGTAAGCAATATCCAGTAAATATAAGCCGCAGGCAGGCATGGTTTTCCCCGCCTGCAGTCTGTCGCCTGAGCGGATAATCGCCGGGATATCCTCAGGTTTGATTTTTCCCTGTCCAACAGCCGTCAGTGTACCTGTTATTATGCGCACCATATGGTAAAGAAATCCACTGCCACAGATTTCAATACTGATCAGGTTGCCGTCTTTTTGCACATCAAGACGATCCAGTCGGCGAACTGACCTGCGAACATTGGTTTTACTGGTATCACGAAAAGCAGAAAAATCGTGCTCGCCCAGCAGCAAGGGCAGAGCGGCACTAATTGCATCCAGATCCAGTGGCATTGGCAGATAAGCTGCACGCCCGGCCAGAAGCGCGGACGGAATCCGCGACTGATAAATCAGATATCGATAGGTTTTGGCAATAGCTCCAAAACGCGCGTGAAATGAGGAATCGACTTCAACCGCCGCCTGTGCCGCCAGATCAGCCGGCAGTAAACCGTTTAGGGCAAAGGGCAGACGTTCTGCAGGTATTGTGGAGTTGGTTGAGAAATGAGAAACATGGTTATAGGCATGCACACCGGCATCGGTGCGGCTGCAGCCGATCAATGCGACTTTATGCTTCAGAATGCGGCTCAGTGTCTGTTCGAGCACCTGCTGAACTGTGCGCTCCTTCGCCTGCGTCTGCCAGCCATGAAAATCACGACCGTCATATTCCGTCAGCAATGCTATGCGGCGCAATTGCTTGAGTTTTGCTGAAGCACAGTTATGTTCGAATAATGTCGGTGCAGCTTCGTTCATCGTTTCAGCCAGCCTGCCCAGCTTGCAGACTGTCTGCCGCCAGCAGCGCTGCCCCGATAATTCCGGCATCATTGCCGGTTAAAGCAAGTTCAATTCGTGTTTTTGCTACGCCGGCCGGCAAAAAGGCCAGCGCCAGAGCACGTTCCCTGACAGGTAAAAGCAAATCTTCACCTTCACCGGCAATACCGCCGCCCAGTACTATCATTTCAGGCATGCAGAAGTTAATAATATTGGCGATCCCTTCTGCCAGCATTGCTATGTAGTTCTCTATCACAGCCGCGGCCGCAGCATCACCGGCGCGGCTGCCGATAAAGGCCGTTCGTCCGTTGGCTTTGCCGTTGTTTTCGGCAATCAGCCGGTTCAGCATTGAATCGGGATTGCCGGCGGCAGCACGGTGAGTTTCGCGAATAAGAGCAGTCGCGGAAGCATAAACCTCGAAGCAGCCATGGCGCCCGCAGGTGCAAGGTTCGCCGCCGGCAATCAGGGTTGTGTGACCAAGCTCGCTGCCGGCGCCGTTAAAACCTGCGTCAATGCTGCCGTTGCGGATAATGCCACCGCCGACACCGGTTCCCAGAGTAACCGTGACACTGCTGCTGCTGCCGCGGGCTGCGCCGGCAACGGCTTCAGCCAGGGCGGCACAATTGGCGTCATTACCTATGAAGAAAGGAAGCTCATTAAAGCGCTGATGAAAAGCAGACCGGAAGTTCCAGCCGTTCAAGGCAGTCAGGTTGCCCGCAAAAATCAGAGTACCGCTGTTGTTATCTGTAGTGCCGGGTGAACCCAGGCCAATGGCGGCAATATCTGCAGGGACAATTCCGGCGGCTGCGATAGTTCGTTCCGCGAGGTCAGCTATGTCATTAAAAACCAATCGGGGATCACGGGCAACTTCAGTCCTGATCTGGTTCTTATACTGAACCAGGCCTGTCTCGTCCACGATGCCTGCCTTTGTGCGGGTACCGCCAAGATCAATGCCTAGATACAGGTTCATACAGTTACCCCGTTTCGGTTAGTTTTGGACATTATACGAAATGAGCTGTGGCTGGTTCAAGCAATTTGCCTCAGCTCAGGATGCTGGAGTATTCGAGTAATAACAGAATCACCGCGCTGAGGCCGAAGCCGATACTGAAGAAAGCATCCTCACGACTGAAGTGCATTATTCGCAGACGGGTGCGATTCAAGCCACCGCGATAACAGCGTGCTTCCATGGCGACAGCAAGTTCATCAGCCCGTTTGAAGGCGCTGACAAACAGCGGGATCAGCACGGACACCAGACCTTTGGCTTTGGTAATCAAGCCGCCGGTGTCATAATCAGCACCCCGGGAAGATTGTGCCTTCATGATTTTGTCTGTTTCCTCCAGTAAGGTAGGAACAAATCTCAATGCTATCGACATCATCATCGACATTTCATGAGCCGGGAAGCCAAAGCGGGTCAGCGGCTTAAGCAGCCTTTCCATAGCGTCAGCGATCAGAATCGGCGTTGTAGTCAGGGTCAGCAGCAAAGTTGTGCCGCTGATCAGCATAATCAAACGTAATGCCATCCGAACGGCTACTTCGACGCTTTCGTAGGTAATCCGCAGCGGACCTAGCTCAACCAGTGTCCGGCCTTGAATAGTAAACAGATTCAGGAAAAAGGCAAACGCCAGAATGAACAGGATTGGACGTAAGCTCTGGATCATCAGCTTCAAAGGAACGCGTGAAAGCAATATAAGGGCCAGGAGCCCGAAAACGCTCAGAACCAGAGGCAAGGGCTTGCTGACCAGGAAAATCAAAACCATGTAGGAAATCACCAGAATCAGTTTGAGTCTGGGATCAAGGCGATGAACTATTGAGTCAGCAGGATAATAACGCCCGAGAGTAACATTTCCGAACATCAGACTCTGCCTCCCTTCCGGCCGGCAGCCGCCCTGATTAAGGCAGCAGCGGCATCATCAGAGGTAAAGCTGCTGAGCTGCAGCCCCTCTACCCGGCCTGCCAGCTGTTTGAGAAAGGAAGCTGACATTGGCAACGGCAAACCAGCCTCTTTCAGTAAATCCTCATCAGCAAATACTTCAGCCGGGGTGCCGATTGTGTGAACACGGCCGTTATTAAGAACCAGCACCCGGTCGCACAGCCGGGCGATATCTTCCATACTGTGTGAAACCAGAATGACCGTGATACCCATCACCCGCAGGTGGTTGGCATAGCCGAGGATTTCATCACGGCCAGCCGGATCCAGACCGGCGGCAGGTTCATCCAGAACCAGTATCTGCGGTTTCATAGCCAGAACACCGGCAATAGCGGCGCGACGTTTCTGACCGCCGGACAGCTCAAACGGCGAGCGGTCAAGCTCTTCGTCTGACAGGCCGACAATTCGGGCGGCAGCAAGCACACGCTGCTCGATTTCTGTCATTTCCAGGCCCATACGTTTGGGTCCGAAAGCGATATCCTGGAATACGGTCTCTTCAAACAGCTGATGTTCCGGATACTGGAAAAGCAAACCGAGCTTCTGGCGGATTTTCGGGATATCTTCATTTGAGGAAGCATCCAGCCCGATAACATGAACCGAACCTGCCTGTGTTCTCAAGAGGCCGTTAAGATGCTGGATAAGCGTTGATTTGCCTGAGCCGCTCTGGCCCATAATCCCCAACAGTTCGCCTCTGTAGACGGTAAAAGAGACATCCTCAAGTGCTTTGCAGGCCATTGTGGTGCCAATGCTGTAAGTGTAGTCAAGGTTTTCGACTGTGATCACTGTTTCTGTTCCGGGCTTTGGGCGGGCGTTTGCTTCTGCGACTGCCTTAACCTGATTGACAGCGTTATCAAGTACATCGTCGGAAGCCGCATCGAGCATGCGGACTATCGCTGTACCGGCTGTGTCAACTTCCACCGCTTCCATGGGCTTTAGCGCCTGAGCGGTCAGATCAGCTATCTGGTGAGCAATATCGGTATGCGTTGGTACGTCCAGCCCAAGTGATTTAACCAAAGGAACCTGATCAAAGATCTGACCCGGAGTGCCAGAAGCAACAATACGACCTTCCGACATTAGATAAACCATATCGGCTGCCAGAACCTCTTCCATGTTATGGGTTATGTTGATTACTGTCATGCCCTCTTCACGGATCAGCCGTCCGACCAGTGCCATGAAGTCACGGCGGCTGTTGGGGTCAAGCATTGATGTCGCTTCATCTAGAATAAGGCACGATGGTTTCATTGCCAGAATGCCGGCAATCGCCAGCTTTTGCTTCTGTCCGCCGGATAACAGATGCGGTGCGTGCTCAGCATAAGCCTCCAACCCGACAAACTGCAAAGACTGGTCAACAGCTTTGCGAATTTCGGGCTGCGGATACCCGAGGTTTTCCGGGCCGAACGCGACATCTTCTTCAACAGTAGTGCCGACAATCTGGTTGTCCGGATTCTGGAATACCATACCGCAGCGCGAACGGATATTCCATACCTGCTCATCATCGCTGGTCAGCATGCCGCTGACTATTACTGTGCCTGAAGACGGCAGTTCCAAAGCATTGACAAGGCGCGCCAGAGTAGACTTCCCGGAACCGTTACGGCCGAGAATTGCTACATGGCTGCCTTTGTCAATTGCGATGCTGACTTTGTCAACTGCAAGCAGCGGATCCTGCCCGCCGCCCTGATAGACGTAGCTTACATCGTTGATGTCAATGAAATGCTCCATGGACCTCACTTCAATCAATAAAAATACGGGGACAGGCAGTCCGCCTGTCCCCGTTCAGTTGTTGCTCCGATCGGCCGGCTGCATGCACAATTCTGAATCTGGCATTCCCGCCGGCCTGGCAGTACTGCCGGAAACCTTTAACCAGTTATTATCAGATTAAATGAGTTCCAGCAAGGCCATTTCGCAAGCGTCGCCACGGCGTGCGCCCAGCTTGATAATACGTGTGTAACCACCATCGCGACCCGCATACTTGGGCGCGACATCCGCAAACAGAAAGTTGACCGGATTGATTACATTGCCGTTTTCGTCACGGCTCTTGTTCAGCCATGTCAGCATGTAGCGGCGGGCCGCAAGTCTCGACGGGCTGTCCACCTGCGACATTGTGCTCTTGGTTTCGCGGTCTACTACATCAAAGGCACGGCCATTGATGGATGTAGCGGATTTAAGCACTTTACGGCCTTTGCCGTCCAGTTTGGCACGGCTGACTTTAATTTCACGCGTTGTAAAGTTGTCCTTTTCACGAACCGCCAGAGTAATGAGTTTCTCGGCGATACGGCGGACTTCCTGGGCACGGGCTTCAGTCGTTTTGACTTTGCCGGTGACGATGAGGGTTGTAACCATCCCTCTGAGTATGGACATACGCAAATCTGACGCACGCCCAAGCTTTCTCTGACCAGGCATTCTGGTAACCTCCTAACAGTTCAGCTCCGCTGCGCCCTTATTCTTCTGAAGGTGCAAGCGAGAGACCGAGTTCTTCTAACTTCTGAATGACTTCTTCGAGAGACTTTTTACCAAGGTTGCGGACTTTCATCATGTCTTCCTCGGATTTGGCCACGAGATCGCCGATCGAATTGATGCCGGCGCGCTTGAGACAGTTATAAGTTCTGACGGAGAAATCAAGGTCTTCGATGGCTGTTGTATAGGTACCGGGGTTACTGTCTGTTTCCGCCGGGTCATTGAAGGTCGAGCCGTCGTCAATATCTGTCAGCGCTTTGAACAGGCTGAGATGTTCGCTCAGGATGTTCGCGGCGACGCTTAACGACTCATTGGCTTCAATAGTGCCATCTGTCCAGACCTCAAGGGTCAATTTGTCAAAATCGGTGAACTGGCCAACACGTGTGTTCTCAACTGAGTAGTTGACTTTGCGCACCGGTGTGAAGATTGAATCAACAGGAATTACACCGATCATCTGCGTCGCAAGTTTGTTGCGTTCAGCGGTATTGTAGCCGCGACCCTGATTCACAGTAAGTTCCATGAACAGGCGGCCGTCACCGTTGAGTGTAGCGATCGGCAGCTCGGGGTTCATTATTTCGACTTCGTCATCTGTGACAATATCCGCCGCTGTAATGACGCCGGTGCGACCTTCTTCCGTACTGATGTAAATAGTTTTGGGACCGTCTACGTGCAGGCGAACGCGAATTGCCTTAATATTCAGGATGATTTCCGTCATATCTTCGATTACGCCGGGAACTGTAGCAAACTCGTGCAGCACACCATCAACCCGGATGGCTGTAACAGCCGCTCCCGGTAGTGATGAAAGCAGAACACGGCGCAGCGAATTGCCCAGAGTAATTCCGTACCCGCGCTCCAGCGGTTCAACAATGAACTTACCGTAGTAAAGATCATCGAGTTCGTCCGCGCGTTCAATCGTCGGTTTTTTAATCTCGATCATGTAGGCCTCCTTCATGCGCCCGAAATGACTTAAGATGCAGGATCACGCGGCTTACTTGGAGTAGAGCTCGACGATCAGCGTCTCGTGTACGTTGACATCTACGTCTTCGCGGGTCGGAGCCTGAGCAATCGTACCGGTCAGAGTTTCAGCATTGAAGGTAAGCCAGCCGGGAATCGGACGGTTACCGACATCAGCGAACTTCGGCGATTTGCGCGAGGATTCGCGAACAGTGATTGTGTCTCCCTGGGAAAGGGTCATTGACGGAATATTCGCTTTTTTACCGTTTACCTGGAAATGACCGTGTGTAACAAGCTGGCGGGCTTCCTTACGTGACAATGCGAAGCCCATGCGGTAAACGACGTTGTCGAGACGCAGTTCAAGCAGGAACAGCAGGTTTTCACCGGTTTTACCTTTTAGTTTAGTAGCGCTGTCGAAGGTTTTGCGGAACTGTTTTTCCAGCAAACCGTAAAAACGCTTGGTTTTTTGTTTCTCACGCAGCTGGGTTCCGTATTCGGATACCTTTTTGCGGCCTTGACCATGCATACCGGGAGCAAAGCTTCTGCGTACCACCGGGCATTTGCCGGTGTAGCATTTCTGCCCTTTCAGGAAAAGCTTTTCACCCTCACGGCGGCAAAGCCTGCAGGTAGCATCTGTATATCTTGCCATGGGTTAATTTACCTCCTGATCAGACTCTTCTTCTCTTCGGCGGTCTGCAGCCATTATGAGGAATCGGGGTGACATCTTTAATAAGAGTCACATCGAGCCCGGCAGTCTGCAGTGCGCGAATAGCAGCCTCACGGCCGGAGCCGGGGCCTTTGACGAATACTTCAACCGTTCTCATACCGTGGTCAACAGCAGTACGGGCAGCCTGTTCAGCTGCCAGCTGCGCGGCAAACGGCGTACCCTTACGGGAGCCTTTCATGCCCATTCCACCGGCGCTGGCCCAGGAAATG
>CAZOMW010000039.1:0-16403 GCA_964581135.1 uncultured Oscillospiraceae bacterium | reverse complement strand
AACGAATCTTCAACCGCCTGAGCACTGGCAATTGTCCTTGTTTTCAAGGCAACTACAACAGCATCAATATCATCTGGCAAATTATCCTCAGGCTTTGGGATTCCGTTTATCAGTAAGGTATGCAAGCCGCCCAGCGCCAGAAAGGAAGCAGCATCGCTCGCGCCCGTGAAATCATCGGCTATACAGCCCAACATAATATTTTTCCTGTTCACGCTTTCTCCTTGTCTAATGCAAATGCATTATATTTCCTTCCTTCTCATATGTTTAGTTTAATAGAAAAATCCCCTGAATTACACATCAAGGGATTTTCTTAGAAATCAAAACCTCTGATTCAGTCTGGCCGGAAGACAATTTTTATGGCTGCGTCGTCTTTATCAGCCAACTCAAAGCCTTCCTTGATGGCGCTGAGCGGGAATTCATTTGTCACTAACGGTTTGATTTTTATTAAGCCTTGAGCAACCGGACGTAAAGCCGGCGGTGTCCAGACGTATCGTTCGCGCCATGTATGGTGAACAAGACAGGTGTTAATAAACTCGAGGCCATCATCATGCCAGCGGCTGATGTTCAAGGTAACCGGCGTTGTCACCCAGCTGTAAAATACGAACTTACCATTATGCTTTATCAGTTCGCTACAGAGATTGTATGAATCAGAAGTGCCTGCGCACTCTACCACTACATCAGCACCTTCACCGTCAGTCAGATCCATAACAATTTCCATGGCATCCTCATGGGTTGTGTTTATAGTAACGTCGGCCCCGAGGTCGCGGGCAATTTTGAGCTTGCCTTCGAGCACATCAATTACGATGACCTTGATCGCACCCTTTTGTTTGGCACACTGAGCGATAATCTGTCCGGCAAAGCCGCCCCCCATAACGACGACTGTATCACCCAGTTGGACCTCGGAATTCAAACCGGAATACATTGCGCAGGAAACCGGTTCACCGAGGCCAATCAGATCCATGTCAAGTTCAAACGGCAGTGTCTGAAGCTGGTGGCTTTTGGCTGCAAAATAATCCGCATAATTGTTGCACCAGCCGAAAGCAATAACTTTATCACCAACCTTGAAGTCGCTGATTTTATCACCAACTGCTACAACAGTTCCGCCGCTTTCGTGACCGAGCAGGAACGGAAAGCTGGGATCCTGGCGGAATTCAGCTGTTTTTTTCGGCAGGAATCCCCGATAGAATGCTTTATCCGAGCCACAGATACCCATTAAATGGTTTTTGACAATAATGTCGTCTTCACCCAGGACTAATTCACGTTCGATCAGCTCAATATCCCTTGGTCCGTTGAGTCGGGCTGCTCGTGTTGTAAATTTCATATGCATGCACTCCTTAGAATTTGTTTACAGTTTCGGTTACTAAATGCAGATTAACGTGTTTTATCGTTCGCAATTACTCATCAGATTTATCAATCGCCTCTGCCGATTGCGTCCTGCTCATCTTCTGATTCTACTAATACAGGCTCCTGCCCTTTTCTGGCTCTGATACGTTTTGCAATTAAGGGTGACACGCTCAGCGTAATAATAGCTACAATCAGAACCTTGCAGATAGTATTGCGGAAGAATATGGAAGGATCACCGCGGCTCATATCAAAAGACTGACGGGTATATTTTTCCAGCATTGGTGAAAGCACAAATGCAAGCAATAGCGGAGCGGTAGGGATTTTGGCATGTTTAAGCAGATGGCTGAAAATTCCGACAACAATCATAAAGTAAACGTCGAACATTGAATTGTTTGTTGTGTAGGAAGCAACGACACAGATCGAGAAAATAACCGGGATCATGATATAGTTTGGCACCGATATCGCTTTTTTCAACAGAGGCACTGACGCAAAGGAAATTACCAGACATATCAGGTTGCCAATGTAGAATGAAGCAATTAACGGCCAGACGAAATCCGGACGTTCAGTGAAAAGCAGCGGACCGGGCTGGAGGCCCCACATCATGAGGCCGCCAAGCAACAACGCTGTAGTGCCGCTGCCTGGAATACCCAGTGTAAGCAGCGGCGCAAAGGCGCCCGAAGCCGCCGCATTATTGGCTGATTCCGGTGCTGCTAAACCAATCATGCTGCCTTTGCCGAATTCTTTGCCTCTTTTGTTGAATCTTTTTTCAAGAATATAAGACAGGAAAGCAGCAGTAGTACCTCCGGCTTCCGGCAGCACTCCAACAAAAGTACCCAGGAAGCCATGACGAATGCTAACAGGTGTCAGTTCCTTTATTTCCTGCTTACTAAGATAAAGGTCTTTCATTGAGAGCTTGACTTGATCCTTGGGATCCCTTTCAGGTTCAGACAAAAGCTCAAGAACCTGAGAGAAACCGAACATTCCGATTACTAACGGTACAAAGGATACTCCGGCCATCAGGTTAGGGAGACCAAAGTGAAAACGAAGCAATCCTGCTGCCTGATCTGTGCCGATCGTAGAAAAGGCCATGCCGATTCCGGTTGCCAGCAGACCACTAACTATATCATCGCCCATCAGCCAGCCGATCGAGGTCATGGCCAGCAGGATAATCAAGGCCAGTTCTGGTGAGCCGAAAGCTAAACCTGCCTTAGCAAGCAAAGGGCCCATAAGTGTAAGTATAATTGTACCTATACTGCCGCCAATAAACGAAGCATAGATTGAAGCCGACAGCGCCTTGCCCGCCTTGCCTTTACGCGTTAGCTGATAGCCATCAAGCGCTGTCATGATAGCTGGCGTATCACCCGGAATATTAATAAGAATAGCGCTGTAAGCGCTACCGTACATTGTCGCGTAATAAAGAGCGGCCAACATTATTATGGCCGTCGTCGGGTTCATTTTGAAAGTAAGCGGCAATAGAACCGATACACCTGTAAGTGCACCTATTCCAGGCATCGCGCCGATAAACAGACCGGCAATCGCACCAATTAATGCCGCTAAAAGGTTTTGAAATGTCAAAGTTGCAGCAAAACCCTCTAGCAATAAATTCAAATTTTCCATTTTTCTTTTTCATCCTTTCCCAAGATCAGCTTCTGGCATGAATCCAGTCTTGCTTTACATGTGCATTTTCAGCTGCCAGAACGATGTTCAGGCGAACAGGCCCATTGGCAACGGCACCTTGAGAAAGACATCGAAAATAAGATACAGAGTCAGCGCTGTTCCAACGCCGACACCCAATGACAATTTGAGTGAACTCTTGTTATATAGCTTGAGCCACAGAATCATGAACAGGCCCAGAGCTGGGATGATACCAATGATATTAACTGCAAGGACTGTGACAATTGTAGCAGCGATCAGTAGTATCGTTTTCGTTTGCATGCGGGTTGTTTCGCCAGATTTCATAAACCTGCGCAACAAGATAATTGAACACAATACCATAAGTATGCCTGCTATCGCTGGAAAAAGTCCGCCGCCTGGTCCGTTGGTGACCCAAAGCTGATACTTTGTCACACCAAGGAAAATCCAATAGGAGCCCACTGCCAGGCAAATTAGTGGTGCTGCTTTATTCATTTAAACCTCCGAAATTTTGTAATCTGCAGGGGTCAGTCAATTGTTGCGACGACTGACCCCTGCAGCTGGGCCAGGTGAATCTGTCTAGATCCGAAGAAGCCTGTTCTACGCTTGTTTAATTATTTAATATTTTTGAACATTTCCGCAATTTTTGACATTTCTGTAACACTGTAAGCTTCAGCTTTATCAAGCCCCATCCAGGTTGGTGTCAGGTTGTTTTGTTCAATGTAGCTTGCGAATTCTTTGGTTTTCAACAGTTTTTCGCCCATACCTTCATAGTACTTCTTAGCAGCTTCAGGCATGTCGACAGGGCCGGCCAGACCGCGGAATTCACGCAGAACGATATCCGGATAGCCGGATTCGGTAAAGGTGGGGGCGTCTTTGAACAGACCGCTCAGACGCTCTGTAGCAAAAGTTGCGATCGGTTTGAAGGTTCCGGCTTTCACCTGACCAATGCACTCAGATGGATTGAGGATGGCTACATCAACGTGACCACCGAGAAGCGCTGTAGCTGCATCGCCTGAACTGTCGTATTGTACGTAATTCATGTCAGCGCCGGCATATTCTTTCATCATTTCAAAAGCATAGTGTGAAGAATTCTGGCGTTGGTCTGAGCCGAATTTTACTGTGCCTGGATTCGATTTGGCAGCATCAATCAGGCTCTTGATGTCCTGATATTTCCCATCGGATTTTACACATAGTGTGACGTCATCAAAAGCCATGATGCAGATAATATCTATATAGCTTTCAAAAGTTTTTTCCCAACCGGCTACATAGGAGCTGACAAGGGCACCGGAGTGCAGTGACAGCAGTGTATGCTCGTCGCCTTTTTTGGATGCCATATAGTTATAACCAACAGCTGCCGCACCACCGGATTTATTGCGGATTATTGCCGCCTCAAACTGCGAACTTTCAAATTTAATGAAGCAGGGAAAATTCCGGCATGATCTTTATTATCGCCTGGTCGTACTTAAATTAAGGATACCGCCTTTGAGGCAGCGTCTTGAAGATGTGGATGTTCTATTCCTGCATTTTTTACGAGAGCACAGCAATAATAAAATCACAAAATTGAGCCAAATTGAGCCAAAGGCCGTACAGCTGCTGAGGTCCTATGATTACGCCGGCAACATCAGAGAAATGCGTAATATAGCTGAACGTATCAGCATTCAGTGCATGTATACCGAAACAATAACTGCTGTTGACGTTATGAATGCTCTGGACATGGTAGATTTGTCCGACACAATCCAGTCAGGAAAAACCGATGAATCTTCAATAAAAAACATACTAGCTGGTTCTGAGCGTGAACTGATCATTGAAGTGCTGCAGAAAAATAACAATAACAAATCTCAAACAGCTCGTGAACTGGAGATGGATAGAAGTACGCTTTGGCGCAAGATGAATAAATATAATATATCGAGCTGATTGTGAGTTTTAAGAAATAATCAGAAAAAGTTCAATAGAAAAACAAACGGCATACTCGTAAATGCCAGGCAATTCTGGCACTTTCTTCGAGCTTAGATATTGTTTATGACGGTTATTACACCAGATATGCCTAACAAAATATAAACCAGTTTTTTAACTGTCTTGATATTCAGGCGGTCGAGAATCCTCAGACCAATGGATTTACCGATTGTCATGCCGATCATGCCCGGTATAATCAAAGGCACAATGCTTACAAAATCGATCCCCTTTGAGTAACGGACTGCTGTGGCAAACAAATTATTTATGACAAAAAACAACTGGATTGTTGCTACATAGGCGTAGATATCATCTTCAATCGCAGACAACAAATAGATTGCGGTTGGGGGCCCGCCAATACCAAAGAAGCCATTGCCCAGGCCGGAAATTGCTGAAGTGGCAATGGCCGCCGGAATTGTGGGTTTAATATTAATTTTCTGCTCGTAGAACATGAAATATAGAGCCAGCAAAATACAAAAAACACCAAAAAAGATTTTTAAACTGTCAATGTTAACCCTTGTCGCAATATCGATTGCCAGATAATTGAAGACAATCGATCCGACAATAGGTATTGCAATCAGTTTGTATCTGACATGCTTTCGGTATTGAATAAACAGAATCAACGAAAACCAGATGTTTATTATTGTTGTCAGGGAGGAAGCTTGTAGCAGGGGCAGGAATAACGGCAGAAAAATCATCTGCACAATTCCAGCGCCAAAGCCTGTGGCCCCCTGCACAGCGCCGCCCAAAACACCCAATAAAAAAACGTATAACAAATGAATGGTCAATTTTTCTCCCTGAGTCAAGCGTGGACTTAGCTGCCGGCTAACCAATCATACCGATGCACAGATAATATGACCGCTTGAGTAATATGTTTCATATTTTTATGCCAGAAAGCTATTATCAACTATCTGCGGCGCTAAAGCAATTCAGATCGTTGCTTAATTGCCAAACATGCGCAGTATTCCCGCCTGAGCAAACAAGGACACAACAACCACGGATGTGTCGATGATTACGCCTGCGACCATTGGTTTGATACCAACGCCGGTAACTTCCTTGAGGCTGGTTCGTAAACCTACTGCACCCAGTGCCATTGTAAGAAAGAATTTTGAAAGGAATGATATACCCGAAACCAGATCAGCAGACAGCAATCCGGTGCTTCTGACTGCAACCACGCCCAGGAAACCCAGAATAAACCAGGGGAATATTTTGCGGATTTCAACCTTTTCAGCGTGAGCATTTGCTTCCTTTCTGGCGTAGACCCAGGCGAAGATCAATACAATAGGAACAATAAACAAAGTTCTGGTCAGCTTGACAATTGTGGCCAGCGAGCCTGCCGCATCTGAGAATGCATAACCGGCAGCAACAACAGATGAAGTGTCGTTTACCGCGGTTCCGATCCAAAGACCATAACTGGTATCACTCAGCCCTATCAGGCGTCCGAACCAGGGGAAGAGGATTACGGTTAAAAGGTCGAAAATAAAGGTTGCCGAAATTGCATAGGCTATGTCGCGATTTTTTGCCCGGATAGTCGGCCCTACTGTTGCAACGGCTGTTGCGCCGCAAATAGCTGTACTTACTGACAACAGACTTGCCAGCTTCCAATTGATTTTGAAAATCTTTTTGCAGATGTAGCCAACTCCGAAAGCGGTTGTCAGGGTAAAAATCATCAGAATCAGAGCATATTTACCAGCCTGAAAAACCTGTGTAAAACTCAAGGTGATGCCGGCGAGTATAATGCCGACTCGCAGGATTTTTTTGGAGGTCCAGATAATACCAGGATCAAAATCTGAAAAGCGACTGATTAATGGATTAAGCATCATTCCGATTAATAATGCGATTAGCGCGCTGCCGATTATGCCGGAAGGTACTAACATATTTATTAAAAATGACAGACCCGCAATTCCGGTGGATAGCAATATTCCTGTCTGATGTTTTTTTACAAAGCTCATTTATTTTAAATCCTTCCCTGACCAGTGAAATTTATCTTGACTAGCCTTATTGATTAAAGCACATTATTAGAATAATATAAAATTATACTTTATAATGTTATTATAATATTAACTTATAATTAAAGGAGGCTTGTAATGCTCGATTTCAGGCATGAGACTTTTCTGACTCTTGCCGCCTGTAACAGTTTTACGAAGGCGGCAGAATTGCTGCATATTACTCAGCCAGCAGTTTCTCAGCACATTAAGTATCTGGAGGATCTTTACAACTGCAAGCTTGTTGATACTACTAACCGGAAAACGACACTTACCCCACAGGGAGAGGTGCTTAAGGAATTCGCCACGACAGTATACTCTGATGCTAAGCACCTCAAAGATAATATCAGCGCTGTCGATACCGAAACCATGCAGTTTTCCTTCGGTGCTACTTTGTCAGTCGGCGAGTACGTAATGCCCAGGGTATTATCACGTCTACTGATAAAGTACCCGGAAATGAAATTTCACATGGCAGTTGCAAATACCCAGATTCTCCTCGAACGCCTGAACCATGGTGAGCTTGATTTTTTAGTTGTGGAAGGATTATTTGATAAATCAGAATACGATTCAACCCTTTTCAGTCTGGAAGAATTTGTTGCCGTATGTTCTGCAGAATCGAAACTGGCAAAAGGCAAAGTAACGTTTCACGAAATCACAGATAGCAGGTTGATTTTGCGAGAGCGAGGGTCAGGCACACGGGAAATTTTTGAAAATATTCTGCAGAAAAATAATTATTCACTGCATGCTTTTGATAAATTAATTGAAATCGGTAATATGGCTGCGATCAAAAAAATGGTTGCGAATGATTTAGGAATATCCTTTATGTTTATGGCAGCAGCAAAAAAAGGGATCGAGGAAGGAAGTCTGGCTTTAATTGACATTGCCGGTTTTTCTGAACAGCGCGAATTCAATTTTGTCTTGTTGAAGGACAGCTTTTTCCGCAAACGCTATTTGAAAATTTACCAGTTGCTAAAGCAGTCATTTATTGAAACACAGCTGTAGTTAAACATTCCCCGGGTAAACATAGCGCAGCGATTCTCTGGCAATTGCAGTCAGGTTGCGAATTGTGGCAATCGGTGTTGGTAATCGGTTGCTCATTTTGAAGTCCGGAAAGAAACGTGAAATATGCAGCGGTATATCGGGATTAACTGAAGCCAGCCAATTGCTAAGTTCTCTCATTTCTTCCTCGCTGTCGTTGTCGCCGGCAATTACTAAAGTAGTAACCTCAACATGGCATTTTTCTGCGGCCAGTCTGATCGAGTTTTTAACTGTATCCAGCTTACCGCCGATGCTTTTATAAAAGTCAGGTGAAAAGCTTTTGAGATCAATGTTGAAGGCATCGATCAGAGGCAGCAATTCAAGCAGGGGCTTTCCGTTTATGTAGCCATTTGTAACCACAACATTTTTTAAGCCCTTTTCGGCAGCTAGACTGGCGCAATCACGAACAAATTCATAACCGATCAAGGGTTCATTATAGGTATAGGCAACGCCGATATTGCCTCGGGGAATTTGATCCAAAGCTCGTGAAATCAGTTCCTCCGGCGTAATTTCCAGGTAGACGACTGATTCATTGCCCATCGAAATATCATAATTCTGGCAGAAAGGACAGCGCAGATTACAACCGTAGCTACCTACTGAAAGAATGTAACTGCCGGGATGAAAACGGTTCAAAGGCTTCTTTTCGATCGGATCAAGCGCCATAGATGATATTTTGCCGTAGTTATCCGCGATAATCTGACCAGCGCGATTTGCTCTGGCACCGCAAAATCCCTTGTGACCTGCAGGAATAACACAAGCCTTAGGACAGATTTCGCATAATATGCCTTTGCTCATTGATAACGCACCACCTCGAACCGCTCCAGATTATAGGCTGAATCAGGAGAAATTCCCGCTTTCCGCAAGGCTATTTCCACTTGCTGCTGGGGTGTTGTTACGCCCTCCAGATCAGGCAGCAATAAACCGCGTTTTCTGCCCTGACTGACAATAACGCCATATCGTTCAACATCAAGTTCAGCAATGGAGCTAATCGGTTCAGGTTCACCCAATACGTCGACGCTGTAAACCAGTTTATCCAGTTCAGCCGATGTTATCGGTTCAAAACGCGGATCACAGGTTCCTGCACTGACAGCATTACGAATAACTTCCTCGGCAATAGTGTCCTCTACCGGGTTTATCGTGCCGATACAGCCTCTTAAGTGGCCTGTTTTTTTTATTGAAACAAAAACGCCTGCCCTTTGGTCTGTCAGGTTAGCCGGCAGCCCGGTTGGCAGGCTGATGAATTTACCATCATGGACATATGATTCCAGCGAGGTTCTGGCCAGATTAACAATCGGGCTTTCAGTTTTTCTGATGATAGAGACCGGCAGAAACGAAGCCACTGCATAGCCCACACCAAACGGTCCTTCATAGGAGAGCAGCTCAGAGTCTACAGTAATCCCGTCCAACGTTCCGGCCATGATGATAAATGATCGCAAGCCACATTCGCCTGCAGCTTCAGCAAAATCCTCTTTAAATTCCAGGAACAGCTGAAAATCCCCGCTGGCCATAGCTTGGGTAATCTGCTTATCAAAATCAGGACCTTCGGGCGCGTAACCATAAGGTCCGTCCTGCTTAAGTTTGTGTGACAAATCCCCGCTGGCAACAACGACAACTCTGCGTGAAAGCTCTGCCGCCGCTTCCCTGATACATTTACCGAACCGATAGTGCTCCAGCAATGTCAACCCTGAGATGCCTATGCGAACCAGACGATGGTTTTTCAGGTACTGATTTATAAAATAAAGCGGTACCATGGTGCCGTGATCCAGCTGTTTATCGCGTTCGCCCATAGTTCCTGCGGCCAGTCCGGCCTTTGCCGCCTGCTTTTCGATCAAATTGACCAGTTCGCTGTCGTAATCAACCTCAATGCTGGTCTTGTAATCCCTGAACCGGCTCAGGTTTCCGACAGCTCCGCTGCCGGGTGAAATGTGGATATAATCCTGATACATCACAGAATGAGGTGTGATAACGACCACAGTATCCGGCTTTAGCTCTCCGATCTGCCTTGCTGCCTGCTGGTAAGAATCAATGGTGTTCTGGATTTTGTGTTCCTCGCCTTTACCCACCTCAGGTATAATCAACGGCGGATGCGGTACTATATAACCTGCAAGGATCGACATAGAATCTACCTCATAGTTATTACTTACCGAATTTGTTCTTTGCCATTGTCAGGCCGATATTGATGGCATCGACAAGGCTTTCTTCATTGGCTCTGCCTTCACCGGCTTTACCGAAGGCAGTTCCGTGGTCAACTGAAGAACGGATAATCGGCAGTCCGATGGTGCAGTTTACGCCGCTCATGGATGAATACTGATTGGTCTTCAGATCAAGCTTGAAACCGTCAAGTTTCAGGGGAATATGGCCCTGGTCATGATACATGGCAACAACTACATCGTACTGGCCTGCCCGGCACTTAACAAATACTGTATCGGGCGGCACAGGCCCGTCAACATTAATACCTTCAGCTTTCGCCGCTTCAATTGCCGGAATAATTTCCTGCTCTTCTTCCCAGCCGAAGAGGCCATCTTCTGAGCAATGAGCGTTCAGGCCGGCAACACCGATTTTCGGATTTTCATAATCCAGCAGGCGCAAACCTTCATCCGCCAACCGGATAACAGCTAGCACGCGGTCTTTCTTTACCAGATCGCAGGCTTGTCGCATCGAGCAGTGAGTTGTTACATGAATGACTTTAATTGCTTCACCGATCAGCAGCATGCCGTAATCTTCAGTGTTTGTATAATCAGCGAATATTTCCGTATGACCGCTATAGTGATGCCCCGCCAGGTTAATAGCCGCTTTATTGATCGGCCCGGTTATTACGGCGCTGATTTTCTTTGCCATAGCCAATTCAATACCTTTGACGACATATTGGAAAGAAGCCTCGCCGCAAAGCTTCTGCACCTTTTTGTATTCCCAGCTGCCAGGTGCAAGGAAGTTCAGATTGATCAAATCGACCGTGCCAAATTCACCCTTGGCATCCTCGACATTTTCAATCAGATTGATTTTTAAATTGGTGTGGGAAAACTTGTTCGCGTCTTTTATAGCCTCATAATCGCCAATGACAATCGGCACGCATTTTTCATAAATGTCCTGATACTTCAGTGCCTTAACTGTAATTTCGCCGCCAATGCCGGCCGGATCCCCCATTGTAATTCCGATAACTGGTCTCATTGCTTGTTTCTCCTCTCGACTCTGTATGCCGCCTCAGTTGCGTGTCGAAACCGGCAGCAAATACTTTTTCAACGGTGCTGATTAATAATCAGGAACATTAATGATCCTCATAATTGTTTGCTGAATACCAATTATACCCTGAAAAACAGCAAATTTGGTTAAATCAATTTTAGTTTACCGCCTGATAATAATTTCCTTCGTGATGTCGATTTTATATTCAAACCTGACGGTTTCCTCGCTATCTGCTTTAACAGGCAGGTCAAATTCCACCTGCCAGGCATCCTTCGGCTTAAAGTCAAGGCTTGCAGAAACCATCTCCCAGTTGCCCTTCTGCATATGATGGCGGAACCGGATTGCCGCGGTTTCGGTTCGGTGATTCCTGATTTTGACCTCATACCAGAAATGCTCAAAACCTGCTAGTTTTCGATGCTGCTTTTGAGTATATTCGAAAGTTATGTCAAATGCATTGCCTATGCAGAGCCTGATATCCTCATCAACCGGAGTATGGTCGAGTTCATCTTCACCGATAAATTCGAGCGATCCATCTGCCTCATCGGCCTGATATAGTTTGACTTTACCTTTGGGGAACGGCAACCCAAGCCCGCCTGCTTTGCGATTGGCAAATTCAATAATTACCTCAGCCTTGTCACTAAATTGATCAAACTCAAAGCGTTTCAGATACGGTATAGCAGCAGCACTTAATAAGCAGATCTGCTTGGACTGGTTGTTCTTCAGCGTTGTTGGCTGATTTAGAGTGTACATATGGTATTCAAAGAAAGTTTTTTCCTCGGCAGCGGGCGCAGCCGAGTACATCAACTTACTGGTTATAATCCTGTCTTCAAACTCATCCTCAATTCGATTAACATCGCCCGCGATCAGCTTAATCCTGGCATCAGTAAAGGTCGTGCCGCTTTCATTTTCAATCTGAGCCCAGCAGACTAAGCTCATGACTTTTTCTTCGAGTTCGATAACATAGTTGGCTTGCCAGTTGAAGCCCTTGCTCAAATAGGAAACTTTCAGCGCTTCAGCTTTTGTCGGCTCAATTTTCCAGATTAAAGCCGGCTTAACCAGAAGCCCGGCAGGTAATGAAGGCAATATCAGCTCGTCACTGGAATCCACATATATTTCCTTTGTTTCAGAGTCTTCCAGAACGCAACCGGTTTCACCTTCAGCTGCCAAAAGACGGCAGGCCCTGCGATCACCGGTTTTCCGGTCTTTCAGGAAAACTTCCCGGCCAAGGTACTTCTGCAATAATTTCCCGCGGCCTACCAGGTCATACTCGTAATTGAACTCTTGAATGGTTATTCCTTCAGTCAGCAAAGAATCGGTTTCGATCAGCTGGGCGACATCGGCATACACCAGCTCAGTTTCAGAGCCATCGAGGTTGACTGTGCGCAGCTCTTTGACGGCGCCGAAACCTCCGTTATAGATAGTCAATGAAAGGTCTTCAGTATCAAGAGCAGAAGATAATTTCCGGTTCATACTTCACCTTATTATTTACTTCTCAATTGCCGATAACACTGTTTGTTGCTGCAAACAAATCTACCGGCAAGCGGTTAGAGTTGTTGTGACTAAAGCACAAATACTACGTTTTCTATCAGGTTCAATTTTAGCATATCAGTCAATTTATAGTCTCCGACATATCCTGATTTAACCGATCAAAGGATTACATTAAAGAAGCTCTGGCATCAATGTTTCTTGCTTGTTAATTTAAGAATCAAGGCGGCGGCTCCAATAATGATAAGCACTGCAGGCAAAATCAGGCCTGAACCAGGATTCGACTGAAGATTATCTGCAGATTCTTTCTCCATTGGTACTGACGTTGGTTGGGTAGTAAATGTTGGTTGCGTGGTTGATGTCGTTTGTACAGTTGAGATTGGTTGTGTAGTTGAAATTGGCGCCGCCGGTGCCTGGGTTGGCGCTGACGTCGATAGCGGCTGCTCTGTATTGCTCGACGCAGTTGTTGGTTCTGGTGAAAGTATTACCGTAGGAGCCGAAGTTAGCATCGGCGTGGGCGCTGGAAAAGACGACGGTGAAGGTGCCGGTTCAAGTGTTGGTATTGGTGTTGGCGTCGATGTTGGCGATGGTGCCGGCACAGGTGTAGGTATCGGCGTTGTTGTTGGTGCCGGCGTTGGCGTTGACGTCGGCGCAGACGTAGGCACCGAAGTAGGCGTCGGAGTGGGCGTTGGTGCCGGTGTAGGTGCCGGTATAGATGTCGGTGTGGGTGTAGGTGCTGGCGTGGACGTGGGCGTCGGCGTAGGTGTGGGCGTTGGCGTAGGTGTGGGCGTAGGCGTTGGTGTAGGCGTAAGCGTTGGCGTAGGCGTAGTCGTTGGTGTAGGCGTTGGTGTAGGTGTAGGCGCAGGCGAAACGCTTATCGTTATTTTAGCAGATATGGGCAGGTAATTTTCATCCCCTGCTTTAGTAACCAAAATCTCCGCTGTGCCGGCTTTCAATACGGTTACGACACCTGTAGAGGGATGCACAGCGACAGCATCGCCAGCCGTAACGCTGAAACTAAAACGCCCAAAGCCACTGCCGCCGCTGACAACCAGAGTAAACGGGCCATCACCATCAGTAAGCACGCCAGGCAGGCCGCTTATAGCCAGAGGAGCCTGCTCTAAACGTAAAACTACATAATTTAAATTGCCGTCAGCAGCAGTATAGTAGCTGTCCCAGCCAGAGTTTGGTTCATATTCAGCTGTAATAATGTAAGTTCCCGCGCCGGAAACCCAACTTGGCCGCAAGGCGGACATCGCCTGGGCAGAACCATCGGCCGTACGGTTCAAACTCGCACGGCCGATTTCCCAGCCGTTGCTGCGGAATACAATTTGCCCTTGCGGCCTTTGTGCTGAAAGGCCACTGAAACAAGCTGACAATTCCACTGGCTCATAGGCGTTGGCGGTATTTGCCGGCGAAGCCTGAACAGCTGTGCAGGTTAACAGCTTTTTTCCATTCAGATAATACCCTGCATCAAGCTGCGCCCCGGCGCCGCTGACTGTACCAGTAACATAATTTTTAAGCGAGTCTGTGCCGTTGCGCGTGAGGTTCACTGTCGCGTTGTTTAGCAAAACTATACTGCCGCCGAAAACCTGTCTATTCCCTGAACCAATATCAAATCCGTCTATGCCGCCTGTTGCTGTAAGTGATGTTCCTTCACCTTGGATAAGCAAATCGCCGCCATCGCTTCCATTACCGCCGCCGATTCCGGCGCCGCCGCCCAATCCAAACGCCTCAACTGTACCACCGTAAATTCCGATTTTGCCGGCAGGCAAGCCGCTATTGCCGCCAATGCCAGCACCATTGAAGCCGCCGCTGGCTACCAGACTGCCGGAACCCTGAATAGTTAATAGTGAATCGCGTGACACGCTGATACCAGCAAACCCGGGTGAACCTGTCAGATTGTTTTCGAACAAAAGACGCATGTTTGCGTTTACCCCAACAAGACTCAAAGCGGAATCGAGTATGGGATTAATATTCGTACGAACCAGAATCAAGTCAACCTTTCCCGGTAATGTACTTACACTGCGCAGGTTTGTATTACCGGTCAAAAGGAATGGCTTGCTGTGCATGCCCTGCAATGTCACTTTATTACCGTCTACTAAATACCCTTCCCCGCTGGCCAAGGAATCGGCTTCAAGGTCAATCAAAGTCGCGTCGAGCCGGATTCCATTTTCGTACAAGCCGGCAAATGTACCCGCTGCCGGGCCTCTGAGCAGACAATCGCCAAAAGATACTGTAGATGGCTCAATTCCTTTTTTCGCCAGGATAACTACCGCATCATTTGCTATTTCAACTGTGCCGTCAACACCGCCGCGGCCTCGTCCGATATCCAAACTGTAATAAGCTCCCGCCGCAGTCACTTTACCGCCAAGAATTCTGATTACGCCGCCGTTATGCGTACCTGGGCTGTTCTTACCGCCGGCGCCAATACCAGCACTTCCAGTGTACATCGTGGGGTTGCTATAATCTCCGGCGTAAGCCTTCACATTACCACCTGTTATCGTTATGTTGCCGCCGTTACGATCACCGGCGCTGCCAATGCCGGCACCCCAGCTGCCGCCTTTTGCGGTGACATCGCCACCGTCAATAGTGATATTGCCACCGGCGCCCAGACTTCCACCGCCAATACCGGCACCGCCGTATTCAGATGTAGCCCGGACGATCCCTCCTTTGATAACAATCCACCCGCCGTCACTGAACATACCCCCGCCGATCCCGGCTCCGCGGTAGCGGCTGCTGGCGGTAATTTCTCCACCGGAAATTTCGATACTGCTGCCAATTCTGTCGTAAGAGCCGCTCCCGATTCCCGCACCACCATCAAGTGCCCTGGCAATTATCGTACCGCCGGTTATCAGGATACTGTCGGCCTGTCGCTCAGAACCACCGCCGATGCCAGCCGGCCCTGAAGAAGTGACAACATCTCCACTTGTTGCTGTTACAGTGCCACCGGAAATTGAGATAAAACCGCCTCTTCCCAGGTTACCGCCGCCAATTCCGGCGCCATCATCGCTACCGTTGGCTGTTACAGTTCCGCCGCTAATGCTGATCGTGCCGCCGGAACCGGTTTGCGTGCCATAAGCTTGTCCTGTACCACCACCTATGCCGGCACTTTTCGTGCCGCCTTTGGCTGTAATGGTTCCGCCCGTAATATTTGTAGTACCGGCATTTGTGTTGTTCCCGCCGCCGATCCCCGCGCCATTTTGTCCGCCGGTTGCCAGGATTGTTCCGCCGTGGATATTAACTTTACCGCCGGCCGTTCCATTATTGCCACCGATTCCTGCGCCGTATTGCCCGCCCTGGACAATAATTTTTCCTGTCCCAGCTTCCTGGGCATAGATTGTCAATGAATTACCGTTCGTCACAGCAATTCCGGCTGCTCCATTACTGCCTGAAACAGAAAAAGAATAATTATCCATCAGGATTAGTTTAACGTCACCACTTATGCTGATTGTTCCTATGCGGGCAATGTCTTTATCAACAACATACCAACCGTTTGCCAGATTCCCTGAATCAGCAGTTATTGGCGTCACAGTCCGCGAACCGGTTTTGTTAATCACATTATTTTCATCAACATAGGAATAGCCGGTCTCTGCCGATAAAATAGCAGGGGATGTAAAATTAACCAATAGGATAATAACAAGCAATAAAAGAAATTTTTTAGCTTTCATGATGTCGTCCTTCTGTTACCTCTCAGTGCAGCAAGTTACTGATAATGCTATAATATAAACAAGTTATGACCATAGTCACTGACTATAGTCACTGTCATTAATAATATTAAAACAT
>CAZOMW010000038.1:0-16461 GCA_964581135.1 uncultured Oscillospiraceae bacterium | reverse complement strand
GTAATCTTTATCATCAGCATAGTGGGCAAAAACTCCAGCCAGATAATCGGCTTGTAATTCCAGACGTACTAAGTAGCGATTGAACTCTTCTTCCGGCATCCGTGCTTTAAGATCAAAAATTTGTTCTGTTATACCGAAGAGATATTGCACGTGATGACCAACTTCATGGGCCAAGACATAGGCCAGAGCAAAGTCTCCCGGCGCATCATGCTTATCTCGCAGTTCATAATAAAATGTGGGATCCATATACACGCGCTCATCTGCGGGGCAGTAAAACGGCCCCATTTGAGAACTGCCCAGGCCGCAAGCAGTATTTACAGTGCCGTCATATAGAATAAGCGCAGGTTCTTCATATGATAACCCTTCATCGGCAAATATTGCATTCCAGACATCTTCGGTATCAGCCAGGACCACAGCCAAAAATTGCTCAAGTTCAGTATCCAGCTCCTGATATTGGCTATCTTGTTGATAGTCTTTATTCCATTCGACAATGCCGGGAGATTGACCGGGCGAATCCAAACCGCCAAAACCTCTGGTTAAGAAAAAAAGGATTATAACAATGACTATTCCACCAATTCCTCCACCCATAGGAATACTCATGCCGCGTCCGCTGCTGCCGGTGCACTAAGCTGTTATCAATGTATTTTATTTACAGGTTAGAAAAGTGAATCGGGTAGCAAATTAAGGCCTTTAAACCAGTACCAGTCTAAAAAGAAAAACCCCGTGATGACTGATATCACGAGGTTTATATATGGAGCTTGTGGACGGACTCGAACCCCCGACCTGCTGATTACAAATCAGCTGCTCTACCAGCTGAGCTACACAAGCATGATTTATTTACTGTCCGGCAGGCGACCGGATACGACTGACGCAAGAAATATACTACCGGACGATTCCCGGATTGTCAATCTGCAGATTGGCTCAAGGTACTATTGCTGCTACTGTAGTTTCAGATTCCGAATCGTTATCTGAAGCCGGGCTAAACTCCTGTACAGATTCTTTCGAACCGGGTGCTGTGGTTTTCCGACTGTCATTTGAATGCTTTGGTGCAGGTAATATGTCAGGCATGGAAGGCTTTTCCAGTTCTTCCGGGTTCTCCAGAATTTCAATAAAGCGTTTAAGTGCCATTGAGTAGTAGAAACCGTCACCGATTCGTTCGTCGAGGGTTACGGCCACGTTCATCATGTCACGAACAGCGATTGTGCCATCCGGCATGACGCGCGGCTCTTTTTTGATCACACCGATTGTAACGAAGAATGAGGTTGTGCCCCATTCATAGAGATGATGGAAGGGCGCGTCAACGCCCAAGCTTCCCAGGTTTGAAAGCCAGCAGCTTGCATGCATCGGATCATTGTCGATGATGATTTTCGGCAGCCAGCCGTGGTAATCCAGCCAGAACAGGAAAGCGACTACGCTGCGCAGAAAAATGCGCGGCAGATTCATAATGTAATTGAAAAGATTAAGAATACCGTGACGTTCTTTTTCTTCATTTTTCAAAGTTTCACGGGTTTTTTTGACTTCACCGCTGATCCGGCGGGAGATTGTATCGATTGTATCATCAGGCTTGAAGCGCAGCGTAAGAATTTCTTCCTTGCCGTCTTCACTGAATTCACGTTTCATGACAAAAGAGCAGCTGAACTCATTGCGCTGATAAACCCGCCGGCCGATGACAAAGCGGTTCATCTGAGGTCGTTCAGTGACAGTTTTGTTAAGGGCCGTAATCACGGTGTGGAAGATAGTGATAATCGCGCCGCCGTCACGCTTGACAGCCACTGACCGGTTGCGTTGGCGAATAAATGCCTTAAGATCAGTAACATCGATTGATTGCGAGAAGTAAATGGCGGCTTCATTGCGCCCTTTCATTATATAAGGGAAAAAACGCATAAACGGGTCGAGATTTTTAAGATAGACACCGTCTTTACGGCTGAAAAGCCTTTTTTTGTCGGCCATTTTTCATCCTCCACAGCTCGCTGGCTCGCTTTTCCAGATCCGCACAAATGCGCGCCAACTAAACGTTCACATTGTAGCATTAATTGTTTGATATGCAAAATATTATTGAGTGACAGCCTGCTGTATTGCTTCATTCTTCTTTTTCGGCAAATGTCCGCCTGTAAATTGCATCAACAAACAAAATCCGAGGCAGACAGAACCGACGATGTCTGCCAGCCCGTAATAAGGAAAAACATTGGGAAACCAGCGCTCAAGCAAGGGAAAGCGATACTGCAGAGCCAGCTCCGGCAGCACAGTTTCGGCATCAACCAGGCGATATAACTGCAACGCTCCGTTGCGAATACCTTCAGCCAGAGCCGGGTTATTTATTTGCTCCAGGTAATCAGCCGTGAGGGGCATGTAACCGTTGTTTTGCAGCAATACTGCAGTTTGCAGAGCTATCACAGCCAAAAGAGCGAACAGCGGCAGACGGTGCCACCAGCGGGTCGCCGGCTTTTCTGGTTTTACGGGTTCCACACGCTGTGCTACCGGACGGGCAGGACCGCGTGTGGATGACAGCAAAAGGCTGAGCCGGCCGCTGATCTGCCTGTTCAGGCACAGCAACAGACGCGGCGGCTTGAGAGGCGGCAACAGGTTGATTACTACCAGAAATATCAGCAGTGATTGCCTGAGACCGATTATTGCCAGCAGCAACTGACGATCGGACGCCCAGATAAGCTCTGGCGCCTTTTGGTCCAGCACCGCCGGTGCATAGGTGAGTATCAGAATCGGAAGCAGCAGCCATAACCCGCGCAGGCGGGGAAGGAGCACTCCCTCCGGCCGGCGGCTTAGGAGCAGCCCAAGCAGCAAGCCGGCGAATGCCATAATAATGTAAAGAATCATAGCAGTTTACCTGAGGACGAAGTTTGCCAGTCTGCCGCGCACATAGATAAATTTAACCAGCTGCTTATCTGCCAGTAAAGGCGCGGTTCTTTCGTCAGCGTCCAGAATTGCCCGGACATCTGCTTCACTTGCTGTGGAGGGAATATCGATGCGATAACGGATTACACCGTTGGTCTGGACAACAATTTCAACTGTATCGCGTACTAAAGCATCCGGACTGTACTGCGGCCAGCTTTGATTGAAAACTGAATACGGCAGACCGGCTTTTTCCCATTGTTCCTCAGCAAAATGAGGCGCGAACGGCGAGATAAGTACAAGCAGATCACGGATAGCTGCTTTGAACAGACGTTCGTTTTTATTACCTTTGGCAGATTTATAGACATTGAGCGCGTTGAGCAGCTCCATCAAACGGGAAATCGAGGTATTGAACTGGAAGCGGTCGGCGTCAATACCGACAGATTTGATGGCGTAATGACGGGCGTACTGCAAGTCTTTTTCTGCCGTACTATATGGCTGCCCGTAGCTCTCGGCAGCATCTCTATCGGAAGCCAGTGTCTTTGGCATGCCTTTATCCACCAGACTGCCGGCATCCTCGACCAGAGTTTCTATCCGGTTGACAAACTTGGCTATGGCTTTAACACCGTCGTCATTCCAGGGGCCGCCTTCTGTATAAGCGAAGCCGAAGCCCAGATACATCCGGAACACGTCACTGCCGTATTGCCGGATATAATAGTCCGGCGAAATTGTGTTGCCGCGCGATTTCGACATTTTCTGACCGTCAGTGCCCAGAATCGTGCCCTGATGAACAAGCGAAGCGAAAGGCTCATCAAAATCCAGATAGCCGAGATCGCGCAAAGCCTTGGTGACAAAGCGCGCATAAAGCAGGTGCATTGCGGCGTGCTCGGCGCCGCCGATGTATTTATCGACCGGGCACATCTTATCGACCTTTTCCCGGCTGAAGGCTTCCTGATCGTTTTTTGGATCAACGAAACGGAACTGGTACCAGGAGGAACAGACAAATGTATCGAGCGTATCGGGATCACGTTTTGCCGGTCCGCCGCAGGTTGGGCAGGTTGTATTCATGAAGCCGGAGTGCTTTTTCAATGGTGATTCGCCGTCCGGAGTAAATTCGACATCATAAGGCAGCTTAACCGGCAGCTGGTCTTCCGGTACCGGCACTGTGCCGCAATGGTCGCAATAAACAATCGGGATCGGTGTGCCCCAGTAGCGCTGCCGCGAAACAAGCCAGTCGCGCAGACGGTAGTTTATCCGCAGGCTGCCGGCGTCTTTTGCTTCCAGATCCGCGACAATACGCGCTACACCTTGTTCGAAATCAAGCCCATCGTAGGGGCCGCTGTTAACCAGCAGACCATGGGCGGTAAAGGGCAGTTCATCCGGAGAACCGTCAGCTGAACGGATTACGCGTTGAATCGGCAGCTCAAACCTGACCGCAAATTCATAATCTCGCTCATCATGGGCGGGAACTGCCATAACAACGCCTGTGCCGTAACCGGCAATAACGTAATCCGCAGCCCAGATCGGTACTCTTGCACCGGTCAGCGGGTGAATGGCATAGCTGCCCGTGAAGACACCGGTTTTCTCGCGACCGGTCGCCATACGATCGATATCACTGATTTTTCGTGTTTCTTCAATATAAGCTTCAACATCGCCGCGGCGATCGTCAGTAGTCAGTAATTCACATAGCTCACTCTCAGGTGCGACAACAACATAGGTGACACCCATAACCGTGTCGGCACGTGTAGTGAAAACCGGCAGAGAAATTGTTTCACCTGCGCTGTCGGCAACAGGCTTACCGTTCTTTTCCGCCCCGAATACAATTTCAGCACCTTCGGAACGGCCGATCCAGTTTGTCTGAATTTTTTTGGTTTTATCAGGCCAGTCAAGACCAGGCAGACAGTCGAGCAGTTCCTGGGCGTATTTTGTGATCCGGAAAAACCACTGAGTCAGGTTTTTGCGGCTGACAGGGGATCCACAGCGTTCGCAGGCGCCGTCAATAACCTGCTCATTGGCAAGTACGGTTGTACAGGCCGGGCACCAGTTAACCGGAGCGTTTTTGCGATAAGCCAGATCATTTTTATACAGCTGAAGAAACAACCACTGGTTCCAGCGGTAGTACACCGGCATGCAGGTGGCCAGCTCGTAATCCCAGTCGAACATGCCGCCTATTGCGCGCAGCTGTTTTTCCATAGTGGCTATATTGGCCAGAGTGCTGTCCTGCGGATGAACGCCGGTTTTAATCGCGTAGTTTTCCGCCGGCAGCCCGAAGGCGTCAAAACCCATAGGCTGGAAGACTTCATATCCTTGCAGCCGCTTAAGCCGGGCCCAGCTGTCGGACAGCGCGTAGTTATACCAGTGTCCGACATGCAGATTAGCCCCTGAAGGATAGGAAAACATCTCCAGGACATAGAGCTTGTCTTCGATCCGTTCGGGATTAAATTTATAGAGCCCGGATTCGCTCCATTTATCTTGCCATTTGCGATCAATTTCTACGGAATAGGCCATATGTCTAACCATCCTTTGCAATCTGGGATTTATTCAAGCTTTTATTCTAGCAAAAAAACTACTAAATATGAAATAGCGGCAGGGCGGTTACGACAGGCTGATTCAAGCGGCGTATTTTATATTTAACGGGCTTTCACTTCGATATAACAGAGCGCAGCACCAGCAACAGAAAAATATGTACTGGGTAATAGAAATAGAAAAAATATTTCTGTAGCAGTCCCGGGCGCCGGCGCTCCCGTGCTGTATGGAAAATAACCGGTACAGCGAGCAGCGAAAGATTCTGCAGTAATGACCAGAAAAGTGATGAGCCGGCTTCACTGAGATTGGCCAGTGAAAACATAATGTTCAGTACCAGCAACAGCCAGAATGCCTGCCGCTCGTGCAGTGGATCATGCGCCGAGTGGAGTTTGCGGGCATCCTCGTGCTGATAATTCGGCCCGGGCAGATTAAGCACGATATAAAAAATCAAAACGGTCAGCAGTCCGTAAATATCGTAATCGCACCTGATGGCGGAGGCCATGATCATGGCTGCCAGCATAAATAAAAAACCGATTATTGCGCCTGTGCGACAATCGAGATTTATCCCGAAGATATTAACCCGGACATCGTAACGCGGCGGCGAAAGCGAAGGCGGACCAGTGGTTATCGGCTGCATACTGGCTATCATGTCGCGTCCGCAGTGCCAGACCAGCCGGTAGCCGGTTATCATAACAATTGACAGAGCGAAGGTGAACATTACATTGGTTCCCTGAATATGCAGACCGGCAAGACCATAACCATAACGAATCAGTCCTTCGCCGATGAAAGCGAAAAAGAGCATCCGGGAAAAGTAGCGTGCCGGATTACGGGTCAGCGAGTAACCGCGTGCCACATGGTAGGCAAAAATGGGGAAGGCGAGGCGGCCGACAGCGCGCAGCGGCATGTAGAGTTCTTCTGACATGAACGGCTGCAGATAAGCCCCGATGTGATCGAGCGTCATAAAAATGACTGCCCACAGTTTAAGCATGCGTTTCCCCTTTATTGAATAAAGCTTTTGCATATTGTATCATTGTAAAGCATGACTAACCATTAATACGGCAGTCGTCTGTCTTAGAATAAAGCACCGTTTATTGTTAGCGTAATGAAACCGGCAGCACCGCAGATTGTCCGGAGGGAGTCACCAGAGGAAGGTAGTTCAATGGGTTTAGGTATGGACATCGGTATCGATCTTGGCACATCTTCGGTGTTGATTTATGTAAGAGGTAAAGGCGTTGTCCTGCGTGAGCCCGCTGTGGTCGCGATTAATACCCGAACAGGAAAAGTACTGGCGGTTGGCGAAAGTGCCAGCCTGATGCTTGGACGCACACCGGACATTGTTGATGCTATCAGGCCTTTGCGTGACGGTGTTATCTCCGACTTTAAAGTAACCGAGGTTATGCTCAAGACTTTTATCTCACGAGTCTGTAAAGGCCTACGTGCCAGATATTTCAAACCTACAATTGTGGTTTGTGTTCCAAGTGTGATTACCCCGGTTGAACAGAAAGCAGTTGAGGATGCCTGTAAACACGCCGGCGCCAAGGATGTTTTCCTGATTCGCGAACCGATAGCGGCTGCAATAGGCGCCGGGATTGACATCACTAAAGCCTGCGGCAGCATGATCGTTGATATCGGCGGCGGCACAACAGATATAGCCGTGGTTTCACTGATGCAGCCTGTCGTTGATTTTTCTCTGAAAGTTGCCGGCGACAAGTTTGACGAAGCTATCATTAAGCATGTCCGTCGTAAGCATAACATCCTGATCGGTGACCGTACGGCGGAAGAGCTGAAAATTAATATCGGCTGCGCCTACCCGCGCGAAGAGGAAATGACAATGGAGGTACGTGGCCGCAATCTGATTACCGGTCTGCCGGCCACAATTACAGTCACTTCCACGGAAATGCTGGAAGCGCTGGAAGAACCGGTCGGTCAGATTTTTGAAGCTGTTCATTCCGTGCTTGAACGGACACCGCCGGAGCTGATGTCTGATATCAGTCAGCGCGGCATTGTTCTTACCGGTGGCGGCGCTCTCCTCTATGGACTCGACCGCATGCTTGCCGCAAAAGTCGGCATCGAGATTATTGTCGCTGACGATGCTATTTCGTGTGTTGCCATCGGCACCGGGCGGGCGCTTGGCATGATGGATAAATTCGCCGCTCTCAGCGACGCCTGACACGCCCGGACGCGCTCGAAAAAATAGCTGGCGCGTTCGAAAATGTGTCTGAAGCATTAAAATTGTGCCTGTTTGATTAAGTTTGCTGTTTTTCGTATGTTTTTGAGCGCCTTTTTGCCAGTATCTGGTTGACGTTGCGCCTTTATTAGTCCTATAATTAACGAACTTAGAATATTTCTGGTTTTTTCCAACATTGTCAGGGTCTGTTTTGATTGAACATGCTGTGCTGCGCGGTGCGCGCGGCAATTTTCGGATGACTGTCTTCGCTGTTCCTTCTGGCAATCCATTCAGTATTTCCTATTTTTATCGAACCGTTGTTTTACGGTATTTACGAGGTGAATATGCCATCACAAACTTTCAGCGGCAAGAGCAAGGATGACCTTGTTGTTGTTGCACGCCTGTCCGGACTGCTTGGGGAAGAAGAAGCCCAGAGAATGAGCCGGATAGCTCTCGCTCGTTTTCTGGAAAAAGCGCAGTCTGAGGCTGAAGGCACAACAGGGTCGGACACTATAGCTGAAGCTGATAGCTCAGTGTCGGCAGCAGAACCTGAAAAACCAGTCCGCCGCCGTGTCGGGCGTCCGCGCAAGACAGCCGCACCGGCGACTCAACAAGCAGAAGCTTCCACAGCAACAGCAACAGACAGCCCTGCTGAAAAACCTGCCGGAGCAGCTGCAAAAACGCGCAAGAAGACCTCAAAAACTGCTGCTGAAACCAGTGCCGATACTACTGGTGAAGCAGAGGCCGCAGCGGCTGCACCCAAAACAAGAGCGAAACCAGGGCCCAAACCCGCCAGTAGAACCAGGACGGCCAAAGCCGGAACAAAAACAACCGCAGCCGGCAAAACTGCAGGCACTCGCAGCAGTAATGCCGCTGAAGCCAAGACAGAAAGCACAGACGCAGAAGAATCAGCGCCGGTTGTTATTGAACCTGCACCAGTTACTGCTGTTAACGAAGTGGAACCGACTGGCGAAATGCCTGAGAGCATAATGACCGTAACCGAAGCAACTACAGCCGAAGCAGCGACGCCTGTAAAGCCAGCCGCGGTTGTCGAGACTGAAACAACTGCAGCCGTGCCGGAAGCTAAACCGGCGCGTGCTCCCCGACGCGGCCGCCCGCCCAAAAACAATACACTTACCGCTGCTGTTGCTGCTGCCGATAAACCCCAAGCACCTGAAACACCTGAAAATGTAAGTCAAGCTTCAGTTGATGAAAGCCAGGCTCAGCCCGAGAATGCGCAACAAGCCGCGCTGCCGGTGGTTTCAGCTCCGGCTGAACAAAGCGATACTAAAACGGTAGCCGCACCGGAATCCGGTGATGTTGAAACATCTGATGCCCCGGCTGCTGTCGAAACTGCCACTCAGACTCCGCGTCAGCATGGCCAGCAGGCCCAGGCCCAGACTCAGCGCCGTCAGGACATGGAACAGGGGAAGACCCGCCGCCCCTTGGTGGAAACAGGCGAGCTTGTTTCCGGAGTGCTGGAAATAATGCCCGATGGTTATGGATTCCTGCGCAAGGACAATTACCTGCAGGGTTCCAAAGATATTTATGTGCCGCCGCAGTATATCCGCCGCTTCAACCTGCGGGAGGGCGATCTGGTGGTAGGTCCCGGCAAGGCCCAGCGTGAAAGCGACCGCTATCAGGCGCTGTTGTATATTAAGGAAGTCAACGGACTGCCGCCCGAGCGGATGATTCGCCGCCCGCACTTCGACAAACTGACACCCATTTATCCCAATGAAAAATTTGTCCTCGAAACAACCCGCAACGAACTTTCCACCCGGATCATCGATCTGGTGGCCCCTATTGGCAAAGGGCAGCGCGGCATGATTGTTTCGCCCCCGAAAGCAGGTAAAACAATACTCCTGCAGAAAATTGCCAATGCCATCAGCATCAACAATCCCGATGTCAAGCTGATAGTGCTGCTGATCGATGAGCGACCGGAAGAGGTCACCGATATGCAACGCTCGATAAAAGGCGAGGTTGTGTATTCGACGTTTGATAAAACACCGGAAAATCATGTCAAGGTTACTGAACTTGTACTGGAACGCGCTATGCGTCTGGTCGAGCTTAAACAGGATGTTGTCATTCTGCTCGACAGCGTTACCCGTATGGGTCGTGCTTATAACCTGACGATCAACCCGACCGGCCGCACGCTTTCCGGCGGGCTTGATCCCGGCGCCCTGTATGGTCCGAAGCGCTTCTTCGGTGCTGCCCGTAATATTGAAGATGGCGGCAGTCTGACGATCGTAGCTACTGCTCTGATCGATACCGGCTCGCGTATGGATGAGGTAATTTTCGAAGAGTTTAAGGGCACCGGTAATATGGAAGTGTATCTGGACCGCAAGCTTTCGGAAAAGAGAATATTCCCGGCAATCGACATCAACCGTTCTGGTACGCGGCGTGAAGAACTGCTGCTGAGTACCAAGGAGCTTGATGCTGTCTGGTCAATCCGCAAAGCATTCGGTCAGCTTGATACAGCTGCTGTTACCGAAATGATCATCAGCCTGTTGATGAAGACCAACAACAATCAGCATTTTGTCTCTTCAATTAATGTATCGTTGAATGACAAGAATGTTTTTGAGGCAATGCGCGGCAACCGGCCTTCACAGAATCAGGGGCAAAACGGCTATTCCGGCTGAACTGATGCCGGATTGAACCAAGTATTGCGTCAGGTCTGAAGCCAGACTTTTCTGGCCGCTGGCAGGCGGATAAACCGGTTGACAGCAAAGCCGCACGGGTATAAAATGGTAAAGCTATGCAATCTGGTGCGTTAAACGGGTCGCGGCTAAAGCGAGGACCCGCGCGCATCCTTCGATGAGAGGTGAAACAAATGAAAGAGGGAATCCATCCCAAATACGGTAAAGCGATTGTCAAGTGCGCCTGCGGCGAAACCTTTGAAACAGGCTCAGTCAAAGAAACACTGAACGTCGATATCTGTTCTAACTGCCATCCGTTCTTTACTGGCAAGCAGAAACTGGTTGATACCGGCGGACGCGTTGATAAATTCAAACGGCGCAACCAGACAAAAAACTAAAAGTACAGAAGTCAGGGAGACGCGAATGCGCCTCCCTGTTTCAATATATCGAGGCGCTGTCATGTGCGCCGATGATCCCCCGGAAGGAGGCCGCGATGCCGGAGATTATCTTCGCCATCAATCCGGGTTCAACCACCACAAAAGCTGCATTGTTCTGGCGTGATAAGTGTGTCTTTGAGCAAAACCTGAGCCATTCTGCGGCTGAACTGGCACCTTACCAGACAATTGCAGCCCAACTGCCGATGCGGCTGACAGCTGTAGAAACTACGCTGGCAGCAGCTATTGCTGCCGCAGATCTTTCAGGCCCCGCCGTTGTCACAGCCTTTGTCGGTCGCGGCGGTCTGGTTCATCCTGTCCCCAGTGGCGTTTACCAGGTCAATGACGCGATGTGTGATGACCTGAAGCAGGCACGCTATGGCGAGCACGCCAGTAATCTGGGAGCGCTGATTGCCAGTGTCCTGAGTAAGCGTTACAGCAGTCAAGCCTATATAGTTGATCCTGTAGTAGTCGACGAGCTGGAACCGGTTGCGCGTCTGACAGGTCTGCCGGAAATCAGGCATCGTTCCGTGTTTCACGCACTTAACCATAAGGCGGTTGCCCGCCAGGCTGCTGCTGACCTCGGTGTTAATTACCAGGAAATCAATCTCATAATTGTGCACATGGGCGGCGGTATTTCAATTGCAGCCCATCGCCGCGGCCGTGTCATAGATGTAAATGACGCGCTGGCTGAAGGGCCGCTGTCACCCGAGCGTGCCGGCTCACTGCCAACCCTGCAGCTGTTGGATTTGGCTTACTCCGGTAAGTATGACAAAGCAGCTTTAAAGCGCCGTATTAACGGGCAGGGCGGAATGGCGGCTCTGCTTGGCACCAACGACTGCCGTCTGTTTGAAAATCTGGCGCCACAGCGGCCTGACTACGCGCTTGTTCTGGATGCGATGGCTTACCAGACCGCGAAATGGATCGGCGCAATGGCCACAGTCTTAAAAGGCGATGTTCAGGCTGTAGTGCTGACTGGCGGCATGGCTCGCAGTCAGTATCTGACTGAGCGGATTCGTGATAGTGTTGCTTTTCTGGCTCCGCTGCTGATATATCCCGGTGAAAAAGAAATGGCAGCGTTGGCAGCGAGTGTACTGCGAGTTCTGGATAGACAGGAAGAAGCACTCGAGTATAAGGCGGAGGTATAAGATGGGCTTGATGGACCAATTGGCAGAGCGGGTTCAGGGCTGGCAGCCGGGGCGCATAGCTGTAGTTGCTGCTCACGACGAAGCTGTACTTGCCTCGCTTAAGCCTGTATATGAACAGGGGCTGGTTCTGCCGATCCTGATCGGTGATAAAGAAAAAATATTCCGGATTGCTGATGAGATCGGCTTCAATGTCGACAGTCTGAATATAATCAAGGAAATTGATAACCGCAGCAGTGCTGACCTGGCCGTCAATCTGGTTGTCAGTGGTGAAGCCGATATTATCATGAAGGGCAATCTGCAGACAGCTGATCTGCTGAAGGCTGTTCTTGAAAAGGAAAAGGGGCTGCGCACCGGCAACCTGATCAGTCACTGCGGGCTTTATGAGATCCCCGGCTATCCAAGGCTGTTGCTGGTTACTGATGCCGGCATAAATATCGCACCTGATCTACTGCAAAAAACGCAGATAATCCGCAACGCGGTCGGAGTAATGAACGCCATTGGTATCGAAAAACCGAAGGTGGCAGCTGTAGCCGCGGTTGAACTGGTGAATCCGGCAATGCGGGCAACGCTGGATGCGGCGGCACTGGCAAAAATGGCCCAGCGGGGGCAGTTAGGCAATTGCCTGGTTGACGGGCCGTTGGGAATGGACAACGCCATCAATTCTGACGCTGCCAGACACAAGAATATCCACAGTGATGTTGCCGGAGCTGCCGATATTATTCTGGTCCCCGATATTGAAACCGGCAATGTTCTGATCAAAAGCATGGTATTCTTGTTCAAGGTTCGCTCCTGCGGCATAATCGCCGGAGCCAAGGTTCCGCTTGTAGTGACTTCGCGGGCTGAAAGCAGCGACACTAAATATAATTCCATACTGCTGGCGCTGGCAATGATGCACAGCCGTCAGGCGCTAAACGAAACCCTGGAAACGCAGCAGAAGCTGCTCTGAGGAGGCTACCATGAGCAAGCAGAAAAAGAATGTACTGTCCGTCTGGGTCGAGGATAAAGCCGGCGTATTGTCCAAGGTTGCCGAGCTTTTTGGAGCTGAGGGCTGCAACATCGAAAGCCTGACAGTCGGTGCCAGCGAAAAACCGGGCGTTTCCCGGATAACAGTTGTTGTCGGCGGTGAACAGGCCGAAATTGATTCCGTTATCAGCCAGCTGAACCGCCTGACCAGCCTGATCAAAGTCAAGCGGGTGGACGATGACGAATCGGTTCGCATGGAGCTGGCTTTGATAAAGATCGATGCCCCTGATGACCGTAAAACTGATATTATCAATATTGTCAATGTATTCCGCGCCCGCATTGTCGATGTCGCCGCCAATACCATGACCGCAGCTATCGCCGGCAGTCCGGTGAAAATTCTGGCTTTGCAGGATCTGCTGGCACAGTTCGGCGTCATTGAAATAGTCCGCACAGGTATGATCGCGATCGATCGCGGCGTGCGCGTAGTAGACTGATACACTTGAAACCGAGGAAAGCATGAAAGAAAACAACTCGCAACAACCCGTCTGTAAAACAACAATAGGCGGTCAGGCTTTGATTGAAGGACTGTTAATGATCGGTCCGGAAAAAAGAGCGATGGCTGTACGTCAGGCCGACGGCAATATATTTGTTGAGGAACTGCCGCTGAGCAAATCTTCATCCAAGGTCGCTGAAATTCCGTTTCTGCGCGGTTCAGTCCGCCTTTTCCGGCAGCTGGTTACCGGCACCGGCGCTCTGATGCGTTCTGCTGAGCTCAGTGAAGAGCCGGAGGTTGAAGAGACATCGGTAGTCGGCGCCATGTCGCTGGCAAGCGATGGGCAGGCACTTAATACGGAACCGATTGTAAGCGCAGGACAGACACCCAGCACCGAGCCGGTTGAAAAACCGCGCAAAAGCGCGATTGACCGGTTCTTCGATCGACATCTGAACCTGTTGCTATATGGTTCAGTGGTTCTGGGTCTGCTGTTCAGCGTCGGTTTGTTCATACTCCTGCCGAATTTTATCACCAGCCTGCTCAATCAGTTTACCGGTCTGGGAGACTTAACCGGCGGCGGCGCCCAGATTGCGCGCAACCTGATTGAAGGCGTTTTCCGGATTGTCATTTTTATCGGCTACCTGTATTTTGCTTCCCGTTTAAAGGACATTCAACGTGTCTGGCAGTATCACGGGGCAGAGCACAAAACCATAGCCTGTTATGAAGCCGGAAAAGAGCTGACAGTGGAAAACGCCCGCGGATACAGCCGCCTGCATCCTCGCTGCGGCACAGCTTTTATGTTCATTGTAATTATTGTCAGTATTATTACCTTTTCTCTGATCGGCTGGCATGGCCGTTGGCTAAACCTGCTGCTTCGCCTGGCTTTGACGCCCGTGGTTGCCGGTATTGCCTATGAAATAATCCGTCTGGCCGGTCGTTATGATAACGCCCTCACCCGCGCTGTTTCCAAGCCCGGTCTGTTATTGCAGCATTTGACTACCGCTGAACCGGACGATGGCATGCTGGAAGTCGCCATAGCGGCGATGAATGCTGTGCGCCCGCAGTCAGCGGGAACTCAGGACAAGTGGTAAACCAAGGCAAGCATTCCCTCAATAGTCTGATTTTAAGCTTTGAGCCTTTACTGCGCGTCGCCGGTATTGAAGAACCACGGCGCGAGCTGTTGCAGCTGCTTTCCAATTTGCTGCAGGAGCCGATGGCACGCCTCCTGACAAGGCTTGACGATTCTTTAACACCACAACAAACAGAAGCCTTTACTAAGCTGGCTGAACGTCGGGCGGCACGCGAACCGTTGTCATATATTACCGGCACGGTGTATTTCGCCGGTCTTGAACTGGCTGTCGGACCGGGAGTGCTGGTGCCGCGGCCGGACAGCGAAGTACTGGTTGAAAAAGCGGTGGAACTGGCGCAGGAAATATATGCTGATAAAAAGGCGCGGCAAACAGAAGAAGCAAACCTGAATTTACTCGATACCTGTACCGGCAGTGGTGCGATCGGCATTGCTATTGCCCGCCAACTGAAAGACGCCGGGATTCCTGTTTTACTTCATCTGCTGGACCAGTCGCCTGAGGCATTGGACTATGCGCGCCGCAATAGTGAGCGTTGGTGTTCTGATTTGCCCGTACTGATTGAGCTGGGAGATTTATTCCCGGCAGAACCGCTTGTATTTGATTTTATCACCGCTAATCCACCCTATATTGCCGATTCGGTTTTGCCGGAATTGATGCCCGAAGTCAGCTGCTATGAACCGGCACTGGCACTGACGGCCGGACCCGATGGGCTTCATTTCTACCGGCTGATACTGGAGCGGATTGACCGGTTTTTACAAACCGGAGGCTGGCTACTGATGGAACACGGCTACGATCAGGCCCGAAGCGTCGCAGATTTGATTTCAGCTTCCGGGAAATTCGGCGATCCTTTACTGTTAAAGGATTACGGCGGTAATCCACGCGTCGCAGCAGCACGCAGGCTGAGCAGCTGGACAGCCTCAAACCCGCAAAGTAGAATTGAACTAGCTTAAGAAATTCTGAGCGCGAGAACCTTCGCCTGCCTGCGATAGACAAATCGCCTGCCTGCGATAGAAAAATCGGACACTTTTTTGCGACAGGAGCTAAAATGCCTTCACCTTTTCACCTTTATCAATACCAGTCCGGCGAGCGGGTAACCATGAAAAAACCACACCCCTGCGGCAGTTTTGTCTGGGTTGTTATCAGAGCCGGTGCTGATGTTGCCTTGCGCTGCGAAGGCTGCGGGCGTCAGGTGGTTCTGGCCCGCCAGGCTTTGGAAAAACGAACCAGGAATGTTGAAAAACCAGCTGACAATCAGGAGCGAAATAATGACACAAATGAATAACCAGGAACCAGGACAGGATAATGTCGAAAAAGCTGAAGCGGCAGTAAACGGGATAAGCCCTCAAAAAAAGGCTGACCACAGCGACCAGAATCAGGATGTATTAATTGCTGATCTGCTGACCTGGCTGCAGGAAATACCTGCCCAGCATCCGGCTGAGTGGGAACAACTGCCGGACATCGGTTTGTATATGGATCAGGTCATAACCTACATCGAGCGGCAACTGGCATTGCAGAAAACCACTGAAAAACAAACCGTTACCTCAGCGATGGTAAATAATTATATTAAAGCCGGGCTTCTGCCGCGGGCAAATCAGAAAAAATATAATCCCAATCACCTGGCTCTGCTGACCATGATCGGTACTCTGAAACCGGTGCTTTCAATCCAGGAACTGCAGATTCTGCTGGAGAACAATCAAACCGATGCAGAAGCCGCTGCCATGTACAGTCGCTTTCTGACTCAACAGCAGGCAGCAGTGACTGATACAACCAGTTCCGTCATCAGCCGGTTGCAGGAACTGTCAGATACAGCAGTTGAAAACGGCGATTCAATGCTGTCGGAGCTGCAAATGCTGGCCCTGAATCTGGCAATTGATGCCCGGGTGCGCATTCTGGTCGCAGGTCAGCTGCTGGCAGCTGTAGAAAAAGCAAACGAGACAGCCAGATCTGAAAAAGCAGCCGCCTCTGACAAGAACCGGCGGAAAAAATAACTCAGCAGCCTAATGCTATATTTGTTTAAATAAAAACGGGCCAACCGGTTTGCAGTCAAGCGCAGCCGATTGGCCCTGTTTTTATGAATTATAAATTATCATTGAGCTACCAGCCGGTCAGCCGGCCTGTTCGATAGCGACAGCGACGGTGACAGTGGCGCCAACCATCGG
>CAZOMW010000037.1:0-16700 GCA_964581135.1 uncultured Oscillospiraceae bacterium | reverse complement strand
CAGTGGCACTTCACTTACAGCCTTTGACGAATCTGACGGTTCACTGGTGTGGGAATACAAAACAAAAGCATACTCCTGGAGCTCACCGGTTGATGTTTATGACGAAGATGGCAACGCCTACATTCTGCTGGCAGACTCCTCAAGTCAGCTGCATCTGGTGAACGGCAAGACCGGCGAGGGTATTGAGGTTCTCCAGATCAAAAAAGCAGATGGTGAGACAAATGGCGGTAACATTGAGTCATCACCCGCGATATTCGGAGACACTCTCGTAATCGGTACACGCGGCAATGTTATTGTCGGCGTGAAGATCTCTTAAGCATATGGGTAAGCGCGATTACCAGAATCTTAATTCACTCGCAGCCGAACTGAGTGCTTACCGCAAGGGGACGGTTTCGGTTTTCATTGATCTGGAAAGGGGTTATCTGACCTGGCGGGAAAGCAATAGCTGGTGCAACAACTTCACCAGAACATTAACCCGTGAACAGATTCAGAAGTTCAAAGAACAACTGGAGGCCTGCCGCCTGCTAAACTGGCGCAGTCTCCATAATCCAGCTTCTGTCGGCGAAGAGGGGGAGACAGATCAACAAAAACCTTTGTTTACCTGGCATCTGAGCATCCAGCTCAACGACAGCTGCTGGCAGCGCAGCGGCGAAAACCGGCTCCCGGGCAGCTGGCCGGATTTCCGAACTGCTGTTGAGAATATTACGCGAACAAACTTCGATATTTAGTCGATAATAAATTGAATATTCAGTTTTATAAACAGCAACAGTTATCACCGGAGCACTAACAGTAATTCAGCTATTGCCTTTTGCAGCTCCTGCCTGATGATTGCTGACGCTACTGCAGATATGTTACAATACGTGCGGAAATCGCAAAATAGTAATATCAGACGGGGTACATCTTAATGGATTTTCTGGAAGGCTTTTTGCTTGGACCACTATGGAGTGATACGGAGTTCGAAACCAGAAAGCATCGTGGTTTTTACTGGGCCTTCGGTTTGGCTATCACCTTATTGCTTCTCTACCTCGTCCTTTTTCCTGACAAATCACCGTTGCTGCTTGGTTTTTCCATGACCAGCCTGGTCGTAATATTCGTAATTCTAGCCATCGCTTCACCCTTTATAAGTCATATTTATTATAAAATGATCCTGCCTGTCAGGTTGGGAATATTATTTCTGCAAGTCTTGAAGTTTGCTGCCGGTATGTTGTTTCTGGTAAGACAGGTATTGACACGTATTCATTTTGATTCAAGCACAGTCGGTCAGGATTCGCTTGACCTTATTAATACCATCATCGGGGCAACAACAGATTATTTTACTGAGATGGCGCAGGGAACGGGCATGATATTCGGCATAGTTGTTGGCGGTCTTGGCGTTGTACTCGCAATTATTATTGTCGTACTGCTGGCTCTTGTAATCCCTGTCATCTGGCTTTTCCTGCTGCGTTTTATCCAAAGTGCAGTCGATCAATTGGCCGTTCACACTGTTATCAAAGACATAAATTAAGCAGGGCATAGTCTGTTCCTGTATGACTGGCGAGATACAGCCGGATATTTTTATTGGAGAAAGCATGCGTAAAACTAAAATAGTCTGTACTATGGGACCTTCCGTCGATCAGGATGATATCATGCGCGAACTCATCCTGCAGGGAATGAGTGTAGCCCGTTTTAATTTTTCCCATGGAGGGCACGATGAACATCGAATGCGCATTGAACGTCTCAAACGTCTGCGCGATGAACTTAACCTGCCGATTGCTGCTCTGCTTGATACAAAAGGACCTGAAATCCGAACCGGTGTGTTTGAGAACGGCCCTGTTACTTTGCATGAAAATGATACTGTTGTTGTTCAGGCCGGCGACATGCCCGGCAATGATAAGCTTATTCCAGTCAGCTACAAAACTATCGCTACAGATCTAAAACCCGGTGCATCAATTCTGATTGATGACGGTCTGGTTGAACTTGAGGTTATCAGGATCGAAGGCGAGCAGGTTATTTGCCGGGTGCTGAATACAGGCACTATCTCTGATCATAAAGGGATTAATCTGCCCGGTACAAGCATTAACCTGCCTGCACTGGCTGAACGTGATAAAGACGATATTCTCTTCGGTATTGAAAGCGGCTTTGACTTCATCGCAGCATCTTTTGTCCGCAAGCCGGAAGATGTAATGGAGATTCGCCGGTTTCTGGATAAACATGGCGGCGATGCTCTGAAAATTATTGCCAAAATCGAAAACCGGGAAGGCATCCATAATTTTGACCGAATTCTTAAAGTCGCTGACGGCATCATGGTGGCACGCGGCGATCTAGGCGTTGAAATTCCGATCCAGGAAGTGCCTCATGTTCAGAAGACTCTGATCGAAAAATGTTACAAAATCGGCAAACCCTGCATTACCGCAACCCAGATGCTTGATTCGATGATTCGCAACCCCCGCCCGACCCGTGCCGAGGTCAGTGATGTTGCTAATGCTATCTATGACGGTACCAGCGCTATTATGCTTTCCGGTGAGACCGCTATGGGGCGCTACCCGGTTGAATCTGTATTGATGATGGCTGATATTGCCGAGCAGACTGAAAAGTCGATTGAATACTGGAAAAATTTCAGCACCAATAAACACGAAATGCTCCCCAGCATTTCCAACGCTATCAGCCATGCGGCCTGTACAACGGCAATGGATCTGCGCGCCACAGCAATTGTCGCAGTCACTCACTCAGGACGTACAGCCAGATTGATTTCACGTTTCCGGCCTGATTGCCTGATTGTCGCGCCGACTGTTTCGCCGCAGGCTTACCGCCAGCTGGCTCTTTCCTGGGGCGTGAGACCGTATCTGGTTGGCGAATATGATAATACGGACGCCATGTTTGAAATGGGCATGCAGTTGGTGATTGACTCCGGGATAGCAAGTAACGGCGACGTTATTGTTACAACCGGCGGTACTCCAACCGGCATGAGCGGCACGACAAATACGATTAAAGTCCAGATAATAGGCAGGGTGCTCGTCCAGGGAAAGAGCATCGGCCACGGCTCACTGACCGCTGAACTGCTGGTTGTAAATTCGCCGGATGATCTGCGCTGTGCTGACCAGATGATAGACTACGTACTGGTTGCCAATAAAACCAACAATGATCTGCTGCCTTATATGAAAAAGGCTGTCGGTTTCGTGGTTGAAGACACAGACCCTGCCGGGCACGGCCCGACAGTTGGCCTGGCTCTTGATATCCCCATAATTTATGGCAGTGAGAACGCAACAAAAATTCTTAAAACCGGCATGACTGCTACCATTGATTTTGATCGCGGTATGATTACCTGATCGGGTAGGGCCTTTTGAAACCGGTTGCAACGATCTCGTTAACGTCAAGCAGCCTAGGCATCTGGTCGTGAATCAGGCGCTCGGCTTCCCGCGGCGACCGGTGACGGATGGCATTGTATAGAGGCGTCATCAGCTTCAATGCCAGTCCAAGCACTGCCTCGGGCTGAACACCGAGGCCAAAGCAAAGCAAATAAAATTTGACGACACTGATGTTGTTTTGACCATTCTCTACATTACTGATGTAAGAGACGTTCATTTGGGCTCGCGACGCCAGATCGGACTGGGTCAAATGCTTGAATTCACGGACGTTTCTGAGAATAATACCGGCTGCGATGGGTAGGAGCAGAGGATCAGAAAACGGTTGACCTTGTATGGTAAAATTGGTACTGCACATAGAAGCTTCCTTTCATTGATAAATTGTTAACGATCAACGCCTTTCGAGGAGCTTAATATGACCTGATTGGCTATGAAAATCGCTAATCGTTGTCATTATAACTAATTTACATTTTCAGAAAATATTAAATTTGCGATATATCCACAAAAATTAACTTATTTCGACAAAAAAGCTGATTTGATGCAATAATTTTGAGAATGTCAACGCAAAACAAGAACAGGCGTTGATTTTTATTTTAGGCCAAAAGACCGGAGGATAATATATGAATAATTTACCGGAGCAGAACTGCACGTTGCCGGTGACAGATGAACTTTCGGAACGGGCTGCTTTGATTGGGATCTATACAGGCAGCGCTGATAACGATCTGCCGGAGGCGGAGGCATCGCTGACTGAACTGGGAAGCCTGGCCGAGGCTGCTGGCGCTAAAGTTGTTTTGCGTACTTTGCAAAGGCGGGCCAGCCCGGATGCGGCTACTCTGGCGGGCAGCGGCAAGCTTGAGGAACTACGGCTGGCTGCGCTTGAGCTGGATGCTGATCTGCTGATTTTTGATAACGAGCTTTCAGGTTCGCAACTGCGAAATATCGAGAAGCTAACCGGCATGAAGGTTATTGACCGGACACTGTTGATTCTAGACATTTTTGCCCGCAGAGCCCGCAGCCGTGAAGGACGTCTGCAGGTTGAGCTGGCTCAGCAGACAGATCGCCTTAGTCGGCTGACCGGCATGGGACAGGCTTTGAGCAGACTGGGCGGAGGTATCGGCACGCGTGGTCCCGGTGAAACTCAGCTGGAAAGCGATCGCCGTCACATATTACGGCGCATCAGGGTTCTGCGTCAGGAGCTGGACCGGATATCCGACCGCCGTGACCGCACACGCGAGCGGCGGCGCGATGAATCAATCCGCAGTGTTGCTATAGTGGGTTATACCAATGCCGGTAAATCCACCTTAATGAACCGGCTTTGTGCCAGCGATGTTCTGGTTATGGACCAGGTCTTTGCGACACTGGATCCGACCGCCCGTAAAATCCGGCTGCCTGACCAACAGCTTGTGCTGGCTGTTGATACAGTCGGATTTATCCGCCGGCTGCCGCATGAGCTGGTTGATGCTTTCCGTGCGACGCTTGAGGAAGTCACCGAATGCGATATTATTGTCCAGGTCATTGATGCGGCAGATCCGGATGTTGAACAGCATCTGCTGGTTGTCGAAAATATCCTGACCGAGCTGCAGGCAGCCGCTAAGCCGCGCATACTGGTACTAAACAAGCTTGATCAGGTTGGCGGTGAGCCGGATCCGACTATTGCCGCCCTTTTCACCCGAATCCGCGGCCGTTCCGCCGAGCGCACAATAGCGCTGAGCGCGCTTTCAGGCAGCGGGGTCAATGAACTGCTTAATGCGATATCAGACCTGGCGCGAGGCCAGCCGATTAAGCTGAACCTTATTCTGCCTTTCACTCAAACTGGTCTGATTGACTACATCCGGCGTTTCGGGCACATCCTGGAAATGCGTTACGAAACAGATGGAATTCACATCACAGCTGAGTTGGAACAGTCTCGTATCGGAACTTTGCGGGATTTTATCAGTCTTGCATAAATAACATCGAACCAGTAAAATATTTGATAATCAAACATTTTATTTTCAAACTGCTGACCACTGTTAACAGGCAGTTGCGGGCAATCAATGAATGAGGCGTGCATGAACGAATACGACAGCAACATCCATGAGCTGCTGCTGGATATTTATGACAAGATTCTGGTGACAGAAGAAAAAGCTTTGCATAAAGGCAGTTTCAGCGACTTATCAATTGCGGAAATGCATACTCTGGAAGGTATCGGATTGTACGAAACCCGTACCATGAGTGAGACTGCCGCTAATCTTGGGATCACAACCGGTACACTTACAGTAGCTGTTGATCGTTTGGTTCGCAAGGGCTACGTTGAAAGACGACGTGATTCTTCTGACCGCAGGGTGGTAAGGGTTTGCCTGACCAAAAAAGGAAAACTGGCGTTTCGCATGCACAACAAATTTCATAAATTGCTGGTAGATCGTATAGTTTCGCCCCTGAATGAGACGGATCGACAGCTGCTGCTGCAGTTGCTGCAGCGGATATCAGAATTCATCGGTGACCAGTACCAGCGATATAACCTTGGCTGAACCACTGAAAAAGGCTTATTAAGCAATAAGCAGTGTCTGGATCAGGTAAACGGAGGCTGAAGCTATGACTTTCAATCGAAGTGAGATCGAAAAAGAGGTATTTGCAGCTATTGCTACTGTTGCAGGTGTTGAAACCGTTACTGTTAAAGCTGATACCGATCTTAGCATTGATTTGAATCTTGACTCGCTCGCATTGTACGAGCTGGTCGTTGAGTTGGAGGAACGCTACGGACTGCGCATCAGTGATGAAGATCTAGATCGCATCCACACTGCGGCTGATGTAATTGTATACATTGAGAAGCATGTGAAGACATGATCTGGAGCACAAAATGCAAACACTAAAAGGTAAATTTCACTATTCAGTTGAAACACACGTCGACTTAAGGGAAATGCTTGCCGCCAGCGAGCAGAAATACAGCGATTCAGTTGCTTTTCGCTTTCGAATGAATCCCACTTCTGAACCCGAAACCCGTACCTATAAGCAATTCAGTAATGATTGCCGCGCTTTGGGGACTGTGCTTACAAATTTAGGCTTAGCCGCTGAAAAAATCGCTGTCATCGGTGAAAACTCATATGGCTGGGCGGTCACTCATACATCGGTGCTGAATGGCGTCGGTGTCAGCGTTCCTCTAGACAGAATGCTGCCGGCTGATGAGGTTTTTAACTTGTTGGAACGCAGCGGCGCTGCCGCTGTTTTTTACGATTCAACCTTCCACACTGATATGATGCAAGCTGCGGAACGCCTGCCCGGTCAGCTTCGTCTTCTTTGCTGCCTGCGGCCTGATCGGGTAAAAACAGCAGAGGCTGACATTTCGGCAACCGTACCGGCAAGCGGTTCACTTAAAAAACAGGTTATTGAGCCGGTTTATCTTGGTTTTGAAAATCTGTTGACCGCCGGCCGGAATTTGCTTGCAGCCGGTAATACTGACTATCTGGATGCTGAAATTGATCCCGATGCTCTGGCTTCATTACTCTTTACCTCCGGCACAACCAGCGTTTCCAAAGCTGTAATGCTTAGCCACAAAAACATCTGCACTGATATAGCCGGCGTTGCGGGCATAATAAAAATTGAGGTTGGATACCGCCTGCTTTCCATCCTGCCGCTGCATCACACCTTTGAAAATACCTGCGGCTTGTTCATGGCGCTTTCATTTGGCTGCGAAACAGCTATCTGCGATGGCCTTCGTTATATACAGAAGAATCTTGAGGAATACAGAATAGAAATGGTTATCGGTGTTCCGGCCTTGTTCGAGAACTTTTACCGTAAAGTTCAGGATTCCATACGAAAACAAGGCAAAGAAAAACTTGTGCGCCGAATGACAAAACTTACCCGTGTTCTCAGAAAGGCAGGCATTGATGTCCGGCGCAAGGTTTTCCGCGAAATCCATGCTGCTTTCGGTGGTCATCTCAGGTTGGGAATCTGTGGCGCCGCACCGATCAAAGCTGAAATAATTGATTTCTTTGATGATATCGGGCTACGGCCTGACAGAAACCTCACCGGTTGTGGCCGGCAACAGTGATTTTATTTCAGCATCCGGTACGGTTGGCCATCCGATCGGCGGGGTAGAGCTTGCAGTTGACAGTGAGGTCGCCGGTGAGCCGGGAGAAATTCTGGTTCGCGGACCGATTGTGATGAAGGGCTATTATAATGACCCCGAAGCTACAGCAGAAGTAATCGATGCCGACGGTTGGTTTCATACCGGCGACGTAGGGGTTATTGATCCCCGGACAACTTTTTTAACTATAACAGGCCGCCTCAAATCAATGATCGTTCTGGATAACGGCAAGAAAGTTTTTCCCGAAGAAATTGAATTTCTCCTGAATCAGAACCCAATGATTCGCGAGTCGCTGGTCTGGGGTGAAAAAGAAGCAAACGGCAGCATAGTTGTGGTTGCCAAAGTTGTCGTTGATCCCGAGCAGGTAAAGGAAGCCGGCATTCAGGATCAGGATGAATCAGCCCTGCGAAACTACCTCGATCAACTGTTCGCTGATATTAACTCACGTTTGCCTTCATTTAAATCGGTGCGTCATTATGTCTACAGCTTTAGTGAAATGGTCAAGACAACCAGCCTCAAAATCCGTAGGCAGGTCGAAATTTCCGGCATTCAGGAGCTGTTGGAAAGGCAGAAACTGCGTTTGCGTGAGCTGGCGGGACAGAACCTTGATACACTGCTCAGCAGATTCAAAGCGGCTGAAACCGAGGGCTCTGATGGTGAAGATGGCAACGACTATTCCAGTAAATCAATCAAGGACGGATCAGCAAACCAATGAAAAGCAAGTCCTTTTTATTCCTGATTAATCCGGAAGCGGGGAAGAGAACCAGCCGCAAACTTGCCCGGGAAATCCGCACTGCCTTTGAAAAAGCCGGCACCACCCAGAAATTTGATATCGTAATGACTGAAAAAAGCGGCCATGCCAGTGAACTGGCCCAAAGCTTCGGTCAGTCGCAGGGGGAAAACGGCATTGTTTTTGCCTGCGGCGGCGACGGTACCGTGAATGAAGTGGTTAACGGCATCTATGGCACCGGTTCCGCTCTGGGAATTCTGCCGATTGGTACAGCCAATGACTTTGCCCGTCATATTCTGCCGGGCTTAACTCCCGAGGATTTGTTGCCCCTGCTGCCATACCCGGAATTGCGGCCGCTTGATTTGATTAAGGTTAATGAAGCGCTTTGCGTAAACATTGCTTCCTTCGGACTTGATTCAAAGGTTCAAAGCATAGCCAACAGCTTGCAGCGCCGTTTGCACATTCACAGCGAACTGTTGCTCTATAATCTGTCGATTGTTTTTGGTCTGGCAGGCGGGCGTGAATACGAGCTTGAATACGAACTTTTAACTACGGACATCAAAGACGACCGGCCGGTGCTGGTCACTGGTGTTATCAAAATGGTCCTGGCTGCAATTTGTAACGGCAGGTTCTACGGCGGCGGCTATAACCCAGCGCCGGTTGCTGATTCAGCCGACGGCGTTCTCGATATTGTCCTGGTGGATAATCTGCCGCTTTACCGCATCCTGAAATTACTGCCGAAATATAAATCCGGCACTCATTTGGGTGATCCGGCCATGCATATGTTTCATGCTACGCAGGGCGTCTTTCGTTCCCGCGGCGGCAAGCTGCCCGGTAATTACGACGGTGAGCTGTTTGAAGCCGACGAGATCAGCTTTGAAGTGCTGCCGGCGGCCATAAACTTCGCTCACTACTAAGCTATACCGAACAGGCTGAAATTTCATCAGCTGTTAAAAATAGCAAACGAACCCCGAAATCTGGTAAACGAACCAAAAAGCCGGCTGCAATTTCTTACAGTCGGCTTTTTTTCGCTAGCTTGGGTTTTATACTTTAATCAGGCCTGGGAGGGGGCGGCACTGAATTTGCGGGGGACCAGTTTATTACGGAATTTCTCTTCCATCCAGGCGGTCAGGGCATCAGTCATCGACTGGGTGTCCTTGTAGTCTTCAGGCAACAAGGGTTTACCGAAATGCAGCACAACTGTACGACGTGTGCGGTTTTCATCATAAGGCCGCGGCCATTTCATGTGACGGTTGAAAATTTCGTAGCCTCCATCAATGAAAACCGGCAGGATCGGTACTTTGGCCTTGATGGCAATATAGGCTGCGCCGTTTTTCATTTCACCGAGGCGACCATCAATTGAACGCGTGCCTTCCGGATGGACCAGCATTATATTGCCTTCTTCTACTTTCCGTTTAGCTATTATCAAACCGCGAACCGGGTTGCCAAAGCGGTCAATAGGAACCGCACGTCCAACCTTGCAGATCAGACGCCCCAGCATACCGTGCTCACTTTCAAGATCGGAACCGGCAATACAAGCCATTTTTTTAAAATGATCACGCGGCAGATAAGAGCCTATCCACATCCCGTCAACATAGGTTTCGTGGTTGGCGGCAATAACGTAAGGTTTCTCTTTGGGAATGTTTTCCAAACCGATAGCACGCAAGTTAATCAGCATATTCGAAATGAGCATTCCGCCCCAGTTACTAAGGTTTCCTACGAGACCACGTCTGATCGGATACTTATCATCTTTTGATTTTTTATGACTAGCCGAGGCTGAACGAGCCAGAGCCACGGATTTTTTTTGTCCTGACAAAACAGTAATTCCTCCAATTGGTAGGCGGGCAGATTAGTTGCATAATAGCATAAATACTGGTAAAATGCGACAATTCAGACGATGTTCAACTGTTATGTATAATGACAGTCGGAGCTGATTTATGACAAATATCCTAACTGAATTTCGTATTACAACAAAGCCGACACCGACGGTTATATGCTGATGAAGCTGCTGTTTGGCTCTGATCCCGGCGCATTAACGGTTCACTGTCTCAGTGAGCTTGCTGCTTTGACTATCGAGTTTCCTGACCAGCGTGCTTTCCTGATTGTGCCCGAACAAATAAAAGTTCAGATGGAGCGGGCGTATCTGGAAACGACTCAGACTGCCGGTTTAATGATGGCTGAAGTGCTGAGCTTTCGTCGCCTGGCACATCGCCTGCTTGACGAAACCGGCTTATTGCCGCAACAGCGGATTGACGCTTTTGGCCGCCGGATGCTGCTGTTTCGTGTGCTTAAAGAAAATCGCGCTCAAATGCACTCTTTCGGTCATCTTGCTGACCGCAGCGGTTTTCTGACCGAGATAGACGCAGTTGTCGGCGATTTGAAGCGGCACAGCATAACTGCGGCGCAGCTCAGACAGGCAGCTGCAGCCGATTGCGATACCGAAAAATCGCTTAGCAACAAGCTGAATGATCTGGCAATACTGCTTACCGGCTACAACGACGCCTTACTGAGCCATGGTCTGGCTGATTCCGATGATGATCTCGAGCGCTTGGCGCTTTTGCTGGAAAAAATAATCTCTTTTACTGATCCTGCTGCATTGCCCTTTCCGTACAACCGACTTAAATATCTGCGCCACAGCCATGTTTTTCTCAGCGGCTTTGGCTTCACTCGCGATTTTACACCCCAGGAGTACCGGATACTCAATGCTCTGAAGCAGTTAGGTGTCAGCCTTAATATCGCTGTTCAGGCCGACGCGATGCCAACTAGTGAACAAGCTGTTGAAGCCGGTCCGGAAGCTTTTTTGATCGGGCGACGCACGCTGTATCATCTTGAGCAGCGCTTCTCTGATTGTCAATCCGTGCTGATCGAGCCTGGGCAAAGAACTCCGAATCTGAAAGTGATAGATCTTGCTGACAGAGAAGCTGAAATTGATTATGTTGCCGGTGAAATCCGCCGCCTGGTCCAGACTGACGGCTACCGTTACAAAGACATCGCTATTGCACTTTGTGAACCGCACACACAACTGGCGTTGCTGCGGGCAGCGGCGCAACGTTATAATCTGGCGCTGTTTCTTGATGAAACCCGTTCGCTTGCAGGTACTTCCTTGCTGCGTTATTTTCTGGGACTGCTTGATCTGCCCTTGCGCAACTGGGCCCGCGATCCTCTGATGACAGTGTTGCGCAGCGGTTTGACTTCGCTGGAACCAACAGAAGTTGATCTCTTGGAGAATGACCTCCTGGAACGCGGCCTGTTTCGGCGGGATCGCTTGTTTTCCAGGCATACCCTGGCGGAACCGCAGCCGGATGATGAGGCGGCCAGGCGGATAAAGAATGCGGTTGAAACCGTATTTGAGCCTATGCGGGTTTTTACAGACAAACTGAAACGATCAGGAACAACTGCGGAATGCTGTCAACTGATTCGCAAATTCTGCAGCGAACAAGGACTGGCCGCCAAAGTTGAATCTGTAGCTGAGCAACTGCGGGCTAAAGGCGAAGCAGATGCAGCCTTGCTGCTGGCTTCGGCCCATAGCATGCTGGGCGAAGTTCTGGGGCAGCTGGAAACGATTGGAGGAAATCTGCCGATTTCTCTGGCCGATTTGCGCGACACCCTTCGTTCAGGATTAAGCAATGCCAGCGTGACACTTATTCCATCCGCGCTCGACCAGATAATTGTCGGTGAATGGCGGCGCATCAACCGGTTGCCCTGCCGGGTTGTTTTTGTCATAGGCGCCGTACAGGATCATTTTCCGGCTAAGGGAGCGCCGGAAGGATTGCTGAAAGATCTTGACCGACGCTTCCTTTCCGAACAACTCTCTGTCAGCCTGCCCAGCATTGCCCGCGATCAGGTGTTTGCGGATGCAGCTCATCTTCATCAGCTGCTGACCAGACCAAGCGAGCGACTATATCTGGGCGTGTCCGGCGGCGAGCCCGCAGAAACAGTCAGGCGCCTGACAGCGACTACCCCTGACTACAGCTTGATCAAAGAAAAATCCATGCCTGATTTTAGTGATCCCAGACTTAATTCAAGGGCGGCTGCCAGACATCAACTCCTGCTGCTTAACGGCATGATCCACAAATCCATGACTGCGGCTGAGGCTGCTGCCTGGCGCACTTTAGCCAACAGTCTTGCAGTCGGTGATGCGGAACTAACCATTCCATTTACTGAAAACCTGCTGTTGCCCACAATTGATACTGAAATTCTGACTGGAATTTATTCCGAAACCCCCAGCCTTAGTGTTTCCCAATTGGAAAAATACGCGGCTTGCCCGTTTTCGCATTTAGCTGCTTATATTTTAAAACTGCGGGAAAGAGCTGAATACTCGCCACAGGCAACAGACACGGGTACCATCCTGCATGGAGTAGTTGAACTGGCCTTGAGTGATCTGACAGCCAGACTGGCAAATGCCGGCAACGAGCCCGGAGAAATAAACGAAGTAATAGAAAACTTTCGTACTCAGGATCTGCGTCAGTTGACTGAACATCTGATCGCTGAGGTCGTCGAGCGTGAAGAGATGGATAAACTAAATGATGCCGGCATTCGCGCCGATGTAGGCCGCCGGCTCAGCCGGCTGTCGTCTGCTTCCTTGGAAGCGATTCTGGCGCAGCTGCAGCCTGAGGATTTTCTACCGAGTGAACTGGAGTGGATCTTTGGTCCAAATCAGCAGGACCGGTTTTCCATTGTGCTTGACGATGGACGTGAGCTTCAGCTGCGCGGCATAATTGACCGGATTGATGTCCGCGAGCAGGAAGGCAGAGCTGAGTTCCGCATTATTGATTACAAGAGCGGTGATGCCCGGGTTGATTTCGATAAGCTGTATCACGGCCTGGCCTTACAGTTGCCGACTTATCTGGCGGCCTATGCTGCTTCACATCCAGAGATGCTGGCTGCTGATGCCGGTTATTTCCGTTTTGACCGTCCGATGCTCAGTGAAGACACTGCTTTACATGAACCGGAAATAATCGAGAAAAAGCTGACCCAGAAACACAAGCTGCGTAATGCCGGTCTCGATCAGACAGAACTGCAGCTGATGCTGAAACATACAGAAAAGCGGCTGGCGGAACTGGCGCAGCGTCTGTTTGCCGGTTGTTTTCAGGTGGCGCCGCGTCGCCTTATGATCCGGAACGCGGTTGCGGCCTGCAAATATTGTGGTTACAGCGCCGTCTGCGGGTTTGACCGTCACAGTTATTGTTATCTGCCTTCCATCTCACAGATCGCCGGACCTGAGGGCGATCGATTAAAGAAGAAAGTCTTTTGCCGCTTGCTTACTGCTGAAGCTGAGGCTGCCAACGAATCGCAATCTAATTCGGAAGCAATTGGAAGGAGTGATAATGATGGCAATTTTAACACCTGAACAGCAAGCCGTTATTGATGCTCCTCTGGGAAATACGCTGGTTTCTGCGGCCGCCGGCTCAGGCAAAACCACAATCATGACAGAACGGATTGTGCAGCGTCTGACCGCGCGGAAAGTCGATATCAATTCGATTCTGGTAATGACCTTCACCGATAAAGCCGCCCGCCAGATGCGAGATAAAATAGCCGAGAAGCTTAGCGCTGCTCAGGCTGCGGCCGCGGATCCGGTGGAAAAAGCACACCTGCGCCGTCAGCAGCTGCAACTGCCCGGTGCCTTGATCTCAACTATCCATGCGTTTTGCCTATCGGTTATCCGGAATTTCTATTATGAAGCCCGGTCTGAAAACGGTGAACCGCTGGTTTTGCCGGATTTCACGACTGATGATGGAACCGAAAGCGAGCTGCTGCTTAATGAACAGCTGGACAGCTTGTTGCGCGAATGTTATGAAGCGATAGATCGCGCTGCTGCGGGCGAGACACCATTGCCTCTGCCAACGGAATTGAAAGCGGAACTACCGTCTTACCTGCAGGAAAATTGTTTTACCGAGATTTTCTATCGGCTTACCGACAGTTATGGCGGCAGCCGCAACGATGATGCCCTTAAGGGCCTGATTAAATCGATATTCATCAACCTGCGCAGTATGCCGGATTACGATCAGGTTGTGGCTGCTAAACTATTTGCTTTTGAAAAAGCCAGCCTGGACTTTGCCGGCAGCCGAGCTGCGGAACTTCTGTTGGAACAGCTAAGCTACCGCCTTGACCGGGCAATGACAGTGATCCCGGAATTGGAAGAGCTGCTGCCTCAGGTTAATTTCCTAAAGGACAGGCAGCGGAGCGACGAAATTACCGCTGGATTCAGACAATGCTTCACAGTCTTAAAAACTCTACATTCAGGGTTCAAAGACGGCAGTCTGGATTATGATTCTGCCTGGCAGGCAAGCCAACCCCTGGCGGGTTTTACAATGCCACGCGCAAATGCCAGGGATTCATTAGAAAAACGCGATTTCATGAATCTTTTTATAGAATACGTTGCGGAGGCAGTATATACGGCTACCGGTGGCTGCAATCAGGACAAATGCCGCAAGGCCTTTCAATATGAACCGCTGATTGTGTGTGAGCGTCCGGCAGCTGAAATCACAGCTGAACTGCAGGAGATGAAACCCGTAATACAGATGCTGTTCGCTTTGATTCTGGCGCTCGATAAACGTTACGCAACCGCCAAGCAGCAGGCAGGGTTAATAGAATTCAGTGATTTTGAACATCTGGCGCTGACGATTTTGCGCGCACCTGAGGCCAGAGCTTACTATCGTTCGCGCATTAAAGAAATTTACATTGATGAATATCAAGACACCAGCCGCATTCAGGAAGCAATTCTGGCTGAGATTCGGAACGATAACTGCCTGATGGTGGGTGATGTTAAGCAAAGCATTTACCGCTTCCGCCACGCCCGGCCGCAGATTTTTCTGGAACGCATGCAAAGCTGTCTGGTTGGTGAAGAAGGTATCCTGATCGAACTGAACCGCAATTTCCGCAGTCAGGCTCCGATAATTGACACGGTCAATCAATGGTTTGAGCAGCTGATGTCGCCGACCGTCGGTGAAATTGACTACTCAAGCGGGCATGCGCTGACTGTTGGCGCCAACAGACAGGATGAGCTGATAGCGCCTGCGGTTAAGCTGCTGGCCCTAAATTTAGCATCGTTGCCACCGACAAATTTCGACGAAACTGATGACACCAAAAAGGATGAATCTGTAAATACAGACCTCAGCAAATACGAACAGGAAGCACGCGCAGCTGCGTTGGAGATCCGGCGCTTACTGGCTGCCGGGGTTCCCGGTGGTGACATAGCTATTCTGGCCCGTACACGCAATATTCTGGATGACTGTGCCGCGACCTTGTGCGCTTATGGAATACCAATAGAAGAAGTTGAAACCGTGCCCTTTCTGGATACCCCCACATTGCGTCTGCTCGAGGCGCTTATCCATGTACTCGATAATCGGCGCCAGGATATCCCGTTAGCGGCTGTCATGCGTTCGCCTTTATATGGCGGCGGCTTCAGTGACAACGAGCTTACTCTTATGCGGCTGGAAGCTCTGCAACACGGCTGCGCACCTGAATACTTCCATCAGGTTGTGGACTGGTATGCTGCTAACGGCGCAGATAACGACTTGCGCGTCAGGACAGCCGGATTCTGCGAATTCATTGATGATCTGCGGCAACGCGAACCGGCTCTGCCGATTGTTGAGCTGCTGGTAATGATTCTTGAAAAGACTGGATTTCGTGACCAGTTAGCCCGTTTGTCTGACGGGAAAGCAGCAATAGCGGATCTCAGTTTGTTCCTTAATTTCGCCAATAGCTTTGAACAGCGGGGGCGGCGGGGCGTTTACGCTTTCGCCCGTCATATTGAACGTTTACGTGCCCTGGAAAAGCAACAGCCCCCATCAGCGGCAAGTCAGATCCAACCTACCGCTGTGCGGCTTTTGACAATGCACGGCAGTAAAGGACTGGAATTTCCGGTTGTATTTGTTATCGGTGCCAGATCACCGCTGAATCTTTCGGAAAAAAGCCAGTCTGTGCTGCTTTCAGATGAAGTGGGCATCGGTATTGATTATGTTGATCCGGAGCGCCGGTTAAGCTATCCGACTCCACTTAAGCAGGCTATGTTTGAAGAACTTAAAGCCAAGAGCCGCTCAGAAGAGCTGCGGTTGCTATATGTCGCACTAACACGTGCCAAACAGTGTTTATATATTACGGGCAGCTTTGAGATCGGACCCGAAGGTGATAAACGAGCAGTAGACCTGATTGGGGCAGCTCGAAAAGTACGTGAGCCCCTGTTGCCGGCGCATCTGGTGCTGGCCGCCAGGTCTTATCAGGATTGGCTGCTACTGGCGCTTGCCCGGAATCCGGCAATCGATTTGTCACCATTATTCGGCTGGACAGAAGCCGGCAATTCTGAAACGGTGAATACAGGCGACAGCACCTTCAATCCAGTTGAACCTGATGATCAGACCGGGCAGGCGCCCCGGGTGCTGGAGCCAGTAACGGGACTTTCAATAGAATTTATTCCGCTCGAAAAGTTGTCTGCGCCATCGTTGTTGCCTCAGCTTTCTCCGCTTCAGCTCCCTGATGCTTCTGAAGCTGAATTTTCTAAAGCTGTAGCCTTTAAAGACAAAGCCGCCAAGGTTGAAGTTGCCGGATCGTTGTCTGAAAGTAATCC